>JAIPFN010000183.1 GCA_021736615.1 Phycisphaerae bacterium
AGGATAAACGTAGTTTCGTTAAGCGGTCTGTCGAAAGGCGCGTTAAGGTCGGCTATAGACTTATAGAAATTGGCCGCGTCCATCTCATGAGCAACACCATTGGTCGTCGCTACCGGGGCCTCTATCGTACCAAGGTCTATAAGAGCTTCATTGTCATAGAAGTTAAATTTCCACTTTTCAAATTCATTGTTAGGGGCCTTGGTTATATCTTTATAAAACACATCAGAACTTCCGTTGGCCTTGAAATACAGAATCGGCGAGCCGACCTTGACAGTCTCATTGTTTCCCGTAAGAATCTTTTTCCTGTAGAACATATCTGCAAGGACCGGTGCGTTTTGAATGGGGGCACCGGTGGTTTCTGAAACAACACCATTGAAGTTACCTGGGCCGTACAACTGGCTTGGAACGAAAGCGCCGGTATCTTTCAGGTTGACATAAAGCGGCTTACGCCTTGCAAGACTCTTGGCGTCCGTTGTGTAAAGATCGGAACCTGAACCCGCCGCCCACGTCCATTTGCGGGACTGCATGGGTTCAAATCCACGGCTGTCACGACCGACCATTGCTTCGGCGAGGTGCTGGGCACCGGTAAAGTATGGGCCGGTGCCTTTGCGTGTTGATTCCGGAAAGTCCCCGAAGTCCTTGCGGTAGGTCTCCAGGCCGATTTCGAGATTATGGAAAAGCGACTTCTGTTCCAGGTTCTTGGCGATACGCTTGACACCCTGAATACCCGGAACAAGAATTCCGATAAGCATCATGATTATCGCGATAACCACCAGAAGTTCCATAAGAGTAAAACCGGTTCTATCGTTGAAATATTTTTTAATTGCCATTTTTTTCCCTTACTAAAACAGCCTCGGCCGCAAGGCCGTTTCCAAAATTCGTAATTCGTAATTAGTAATTAATAATTCTTAAACTGGCCGCAGGTCAGTTTAAGTTATTTATGTCGTCTTCAGTGCCGTACTTCTTATCCTTGCCGGGCGAACTTATAACACAAAATGTATCACCCGAAGAATAGTTGTAACGCAAAGTGTTACCCCAGGCATCGACAAACCGCGGCAGAACTAAATCGGTTTCAATAAAAGTAACTGTGCCTGTGCCGGGATCAGTATAAGTAACATCAACCGTAAGGACATCACCGGCTGCGTCTCGTGAAGTTATCAGCGAATCGTCGATTGTATTGATCAACCTTTTGCTGTTATAGCTTTGGCTCAGACGATAATATAAAGCTTCACCGGACCAGCTGGATTCAACAGAACCGGTTTTAATAACAGGAGTACCGCCAAATGAATTGGAAGGCATTCTCCCTTCGTCCTGGTAGTACTGTTCCACAGCCGTTACGAGAATGTCTATCGTGCTTTTGGTCAGTTTGATATTACCCATTTCTTTGACGTGTTTTCCCACACCGAGGACCATGGCGGCAAGGACGGTAATAACCGCGATAACCGTCAGGATCTCGACTATTGAAAAACCTTTTTTACGACAAAGCAAACGCATAATCAAACAATTCCATTATTACAACTCATGACTAACGACTTACGACTTACGAGATATTATTTTTCTTTATCAAAGTTGTAAATATCGTCGGCATTGCCGTACACGCCGTCTTTACCGGCAGAGATAAGAATGAATGTCTGGGAACGGTATGGAACATTAGCGTACGTAATCTGATCGTTAATAATTGCAAGATCAAAGGCAGTCGCATCGGTCGCATAAGCAAGAGGATGCTGATAGGCGGCATCATCGGGCGTACCGAGAGCGAAAATTTCTTCATTATCCCTGTAGTCAAAGATAGATTTGTCAGGAATGGTAGAATCCTGAATTTTAAACTTGGTGTCGGCCCTGTAATACAATATAGGCATGCCTGTCTTTTTGCCTTCGACCGTACCGGTGCGACGTTTGGCGTAACTGTCACAAAGGACATAATTGGTTTCTGTGAATGAACCGGTTTTGGCGCCGTATATTTCTTCCATCATAAAAGCGTTGGATTTTTCAAGGTCAACATAACGATCTTCTCTGTCGTCAATAGTGGTCGCAACATAAAGATCAATTAGACCACCGCCGCCAAGCGGGTCAAGTCCCTGTCCGTCTGCTTTAAACTCTGACGCCGAGTGGAAACCCATCAAGTCAAGTCCGACCATTGCTTCGGCCAGCTTGTTAGCACCTGTATAAACCGTATCGCGTGCGACTTTAGGGATGTTATACTGATTGTCGTTAGATTCGGGGTAATTTCCGAACTCTGTCTTAAACAGTTCCAGCCCGACGTTAATTCCGTGGAACTGAGCCTTTTGCTGGAGGTCCTGTGCCGTGTCATGCACAAGGCCCAGTGCCGGCACGAGCAGTCCGATTAGTATGGCGATAACAGCCATAACAGTGAGCAGCTCAACAATAGTAAAAGCCGCTCTTTCGCCCATCTGGTTAACATTCTTCATCATTTATTCCTTTCCAACAGGTTATTAAAAAACTTTCCGGTTAACAAATTATTCGCAAATTCTTGCGTTATTTACATTTTACATTAAAGCGGTGATGATCGAGATGATCGGCAGGAACATCGCGATAACGATCGTTCCGACCATACCACCGAGAAACAGGATCATAATAGGCTCGAGCATACTCATCAAAGACGAGACGAGTACGTCGGCTTCTTCGTCGAAGTTGTTAGCGATCTTTTCGAGCATCTTATCGAGGTCACCGGTCTCTTCGCCGACGTCGACCATATTAACTACCAGCGAGTCCACCGTCTTGGAGGCCCTCAGCGGATTGGCAAAAGTATCGCCCTGCCGGATCGAGTGATGCACCTTTTCGAGCATACGTGCGTAAACCTCGTTACCGGAAGTATCGCGGGCGATATTGATCGCTTCAAGAATAGGAACACCGGCACTGATAAGCGTACCAAGCGTCCGCGTCCACCTGGCGACGGAAACCTTATAAGATATATTCTTAATTACAGGCGTATGCAGCTTCATTTGGTCCATCACATAACGGCCCGTAGCGAACTGCTTGATAAACTTTACAATACTGAGGATCACGAAAGGCGTTATTATGACTATACCGGCATTAACACCCTTACGGCCGATCAGCCAGTCACTGATCCCAACGAGTTTCATTGTCAGCCAGGGCAGTTTCGCACCGTCGCCCATATCGTTAAGAACGTCAGCAAAGGTCGGGATAATAAAGATCATAAGCCCGAGAACGATAGCGATAGCCGCCGTCATTACCACAACAGGATAAACCATCGCACCTTTGACTTTTGCTTTGAGCCGTTCGGCCTTTTCCATAAAGTCGGCTAGACGGGCGAGAATAATATCCAGAACACCGCCGACCTCACCGGCTGCGACCATGTTGACAAACAAATGGTTGAATACCTTAGGGTGTTTGCCAAGAGCCTCCGAAAGCGTAGAACCGCCTTCGATGTCTTCGGCGAGAAACCCGATAACCCTTTTTAAGGTGCCCGGCTTTTGCTGCTGTTCGAGAATCCTCAGCGAACGAAGGATAGCAAGACCGGCGTCCTGCAGAGTAGACAACTGACGGGCAAACTGGCAAATAAGCTTGGTCTTTACCTTACGGCCGACGCCCTTGCGTTTCGATGTCCTTGAAGACGTCGTAGCCTTGACCTTTTTCGCACCGCCCTTGGCACGAACCTTCGTAGGGAAAAGGCCCTTATTGCGGATCTTGCTGATAGCCTCTTTATTACTGAGAGCCTCGATATCAGCTTTTACCTCTTTACCCTGTGCATCCAGTGCTTCATATATAAACGTAGGCATTTTAAACCTCCAAACCGCAAGTCACTTCAGGATATCCCCCCGAAGAGCTTAGCATAAAAGTAATATAATGTTTAGATGCCATAATAAATTAGCTCGCCCGTCAGGGCGAATCTTCAATTCGTAATTCATAATTCGTAATTTATAATTCTCAAACTGGCCAATCGGTCAGTTTGAGCCTAGCTGTCATCGGTCGCTATTGTCTCGCGTGCAACTTCCTCGAAAGTCGTAATACCTTCAAATATTGCGTTAATACCATTTTCACGCAGAAGCGTCATGCCGTTTTTCCTCGCCGCATCGCGCAATACGTTCGTCGATGCCTGATTCATGATCAGGTCGCGAATCTCATCGGTAAATGTCATTATCTCGTATAAACCCAGACGGCCCCTGTAACCGGTCTTGTTGCACAGATCACAACCGGCACCGTAATAGAACGTCTTGCCCTCGACATCTTCGGGAAGAAGACCAACTTCCATAAGCTCTTCTTCCTGCGGAACATACTCACGCTTGCAGTTGGTACATATCTTACGAACCAGACGCTGAGCTATTATACCTTCCAGCGACGCGGTAATAAGGAACGTCTCCAGACCAAGGTCGATAAGCCTTGCTATGGTACTCGGAGCGTCATTGGTATGAAGCGTCGTAAACACAAGGTGACCGGTAAGAGATGCCTGAATAGATATCTCGGCGGTTTCGAGGTCACGAATTTCACCGACCATGACAACATCCGGGTCCTGACGCAGAATAGCGCGAAGACACTTGGCAAAAGTAAGCCCGATATCCGGAAGTATCTGCACCTGGATAAGCCCGTCAATATCATACTCGACCGGGTTTTCCGTGGTAATTATCTTTGTCTCCTTGTCGTTAAGTTCCTTCAGAGCCGAATAAAGCGTAGTCGTCTTACCGCAACCGGTAGGCCCGGTAACCACAACGATACCGTTAGGCTTATGGATAAGGCTGTTGACAATGGCCTGGTCACGTTCACGCAAACCAAGCTTTGTAAGATCAAGTTCCACCTGTGACCTGTCAAGAACACGAAGAACAACGCTTTCACCGAACATCGTCGGCAAAATACTTACACGAAGGTCGACGGGTCTGCCCTGAACGACCAGAGCGATTCTGCCGTCCTGAGGAAGACGACGCTCTGCGATATCCAGGTCGGCCATAACCTTGATTCTCGAACTGATAGCAACTGCGATATGACGCGGCGGCGGAACCATTTCGTAAAGAACGCCGTCGATGCGATAACGCATCTTATACTCGTTCTCGAATGGCTCAAAGTGAATATCGGCGGCCTTGTCCTGGATCGCCTGGAGCAATACCAGGTTCAGAAGTTTTTTCACGGGATTTGAATCTGCCAGTTCTTTAAGTTCATCAAGGTCAATACTGGCGTCACGTCCCTCGAACTGATTAAGAGTGAAATCGTCCTCGATCTCGCCGATCAAATCGTTGATACTGCCGTCTGCTTCGGCATAATACCTGGCAAGTGCCGCCTCGATAGCCGACTCCGAAGAAACCTTGGCAGTTACCGGCATTCCAAGAAGAGTAGTAAGATCATCGGTCGCCCGGAAGTTATCGGGACTGTCAATAGCAACGGTAAGTTCGTTTCTCGATGCGTCATGAGCAATCGGAATTACACGGTAATTATTTGCCATCTGCGACTGAAGCATCGCGATAATGTCGGAAGGAATTTCCATGGAATCAAGATCTACATACTCCATCCCACGCTGGCCGGCAAGAGCCACAAGCAGTTGTTGTTCGTTAATGAGACCTTTCTCCATCATAATCTCACCGAGCTTCTTCTTGCCGGGATCTTTCTGCTGGAGCTTTAGACATGCATGAACCTTATCTCTTGTCAGAACCCTCATCTTAATAAGGATACGACCGAGCGGACGGCCCTTTAACTGGCGAACTGGAGGTGTCTTAACCATTTACTTCACCTGTACAAATTTGACATTGAGGCACATCAAATCCTTTCATTCAAATAAATTATATCACCATAACGCTTGGATTTCAAGCTAATTACGTAATAGACACCCGGTAAACAGGACGTGTTCGGCATTACGTGTGGCGACAAAACTGAGTGCATAACCTTAATAATTCTCAATAACACAAACTAAACCGCCCCGAAAACCGATTAACCGCCAATGATCGGACCATAATCATTATCATCTCCAGTAACACCCTCCTTCTTGTCCTTTGCGTCGGCTTTTTCAAGCATAACGGCGGGATTCCTGGACTTATCAAGGAGTTCGGTTTTAGATATTTTCCCGGCATCGTAAAGCTCCCAAAGATGGTCATCAAGAAGCTGCATACCAAGTTTTTTACCGGTCTGAATGCTTGATTCGATACGATACGTCTTATTTTCACGAATCAGGTTAGCGATAGCCGGCGTAACGACCATAAATTCAAACGCCGCCGCCCTGCCTTTACCTGTTTTAAGCGGACAAAGAGTCTGACTCAGTACAGCGATAAGGTTTGTCGACAACTGTACCCGGATCTGTTCCTGCTGATTAACAGGGAAAGCGTCGATAAGTCTTGTGATCGTACCCTGACAACCAGTCGTATGGAGAGTCCCGAATACAAGGTGACCAGTTTCAGCGGCGGATATGGCGGCTTCGATAGTTTCGAGGTCCCGAAGCTCACCAACGAGAATGACGTCCGGGTCCTGACGCAAAGCACGTCTTAGGGCCTCTGAAAATGTGGTTACGTCCAGACCTACTTCACGCTGATTAACGATTGATTTTTTGTGATAATGGAAAAATTCGATCGGCTCTTCAACCGTGATAATGTGATGGTCCATTGATTCGTTGATGAAATTGATCATACTGGCAAGGGTTGTACTTTTACCACTACCGGTCGGACCTGTTACGAGGAAAAGCCCTCTTGGCCTTCTGCAAAGAGAAGCACATATCTTGGGCAGACCGAGTTGCTCAAAGGTTAGCAAACCAGCCGGGATAAGACGCAAAACAAGAGAAATGTTACCTCTCTGCCTGAACACGGAGGTTCGAAAACGGCCCGCGTCGCCGAAAGCAAATCCAAAGTCAGTACTGCCGCCTTCCTGAAGTTCCTGCTGGTTCTTTTCAGGAGTAATACTCTTCATTAAAGAAGTTGTATCGTCCGGACCAAGAACCTTGGTATCCAGCGAGCGGAGATGTCCGCTTATCCTGAGAACCGGCGGGCGACCTACGACAAGGTGTAAATCCGAACCACCCATTTTAATACAGGCTTCCAAAAGCCTGTCAATATGCAGCATTGCCATTTGATTATCCTAAACAAAAAAACTAATAAAAATTTCGCCCTGACAACATCCGTTTAAGGCGTTGTTCTCTATACGTCAATAAGCAGACCCTCAGCCTGCGATTTCTTTGCCACTTCTTCCATGGTAGTTACGCCCTTAAAGACCTTAATCTTTCCATCTTCCACAAGAGTTCTCATACCGCTGTTTCTAGCCGCCTTACGAAGCTCGATCGCCGGTGCCCTGGAAAATGCCAGCTCTCGAATCTGGTTATTCATCTCAAGCATTTCAAATATCGCGATCCTGCCCTTGTAACCTGTCCCCTGACACCTGCTGCATCCGGTACCCTTATAAATAGGATTCTTCTTGATGTCGCCAGGTGTAATATTTAGCAGCCGAAGCAGGTTGGGATCCGGGTGTTCGTCAACGACCTTGCACTGTTTGCAGATAACTCGCAATAGACGCTGAGCCATGATCGCCTGGACCGAGCTAGCCGCCAGGAACGGTTTTACTCCCATATCGATAAGTCGAGTAATAGCACTTGGTGCGTCGTTCGTATGAAGCGTACTAAACACCAGGTGACCGGTAAGGGCGGCCTGGATAGCAATATCGGCTACGATACCGTCACGAATTTCACCGATCAGGATAACGTTAGGAGCCTGACGCAGCATAGATCGAAGTATCTTTTCAAACGTAAGACCGATCTCTGTACGGACCTGACACTGATTGATTCCGGCAACGTTATACTCGACCGGATCCTCAGCTGTAATGATCTTGATGTCGGGCCGGTTAAGCTCTTTAAGAGCCGAATACAAAGTCGTCGTCTTACCACTACCCGTCGGCCCGGTTACAAGAAAGATACCGTTTGGACGCTTGATGATCTGCTGGAACTTTTCGTAGTTGTCATGCTCGAAACCGATAGCCTGAATACCGATATTAACGTTCTCGGGCCGCAGAATACGAAGTACGGTACTTTCGCCGTGATAACCCGGCAGTGCCGACACACGGAAGTCGATGTCCTGCCCGTCGATGCTCCTCTTGATCCTGCCGTCCTGCGGGAGACGCCTTTCACCGATATCCATACCCGAAAGAATCTTGGTACGGGCGATCAGCGGTGCCTGCATGGACTTTGGAATATTATCCCTCTCGACACAAACCCCGTCAATACGATACCTGATGCGAACGCGGTCGGCCATCGGCTCGATATGAATATCACTCGCGTTCATCCTGCAGGCTTCGTCGATAAGCATATTCACAAGCCGGATAATGGGCCCGTCGTCGTCGCCTTCACTGGCTTCTTCGGCAAGACGAATCTCTTCGCGGAGATTATGGCCCTGCTCTTCAAGCTCGGCTGTCGTAGCATCGATACTGCTGCGAACTTCGTCCATCTTACCATGAATACGAGACTTGATCTTAGACGGAGCAGCTAGGCAGCACTCGATCTCGGTATTAAGCCGAAAGCGAAGCAGGTCCAGAAGATCGAGGTTTTGAGGATCGCTGATGATGATCTTCAGAACCCCGTTTTCCTGTTCGAGCGGTAAAATGAAATGTTTTCTGATCAACTCATCCGGGATGAGATTCATTATTTTTTGGGGAATCTCATGCTCGTCAAGATCGATATACTGAAAACCGAACTGCTTGGCAAGTGCCTGCGTCAGTTTTTCCTCAGTAAGTTTACCCATCTCGACCAGTGTTTCGCCAAGACGCATGTTAGAAGCCTTGGACTTCTTCATAGCCTTAATGAGCGTGGGTTTATCTACAATCTTCTTGCGATAGAGAATCTCGCCTAACTTTTTACGATTATTTGCCATCTCGCCAATAAATTTATTAATAATTATTAATTACTTTACCAATTGTCCGTTAATTCTGCGGACAATTATGCCAATACACGCCCCTATAATATAGAAAAGACGGCAACGGTTACCGGGAAATGTCAGTTTCAGTTCCAGATACCTATATAATCGGCCGTTACAACTTAAAGCTTACCCCAAAAGAGGAAAAATACATTTTAACATATTTCACCGCAAAAGTCAATCCTGCAATCTGAGCCGCAAAAGATCAAGTGCGGTCAGTGCCGCGCGAAGTCGAACTTTTTCTCGATCATGGAGAAATACATACCTTTTAACTTCGCTATCTCCGTCGACATCAACGCAAATATATACAAGCCCCAGAGGTTTATGTTCGGTTGAACCTGTAGGACCTGCAATTCCGGTAATTCCTATCCCTATGCTAGAACCGGCCTTTTTGCGTGCCCCAGCTGCCATTTTCGCCGCAATACACTCACTCACCGCACCATGCTGATTAATTAAATCGGCGTCAATGCCAAGCTGTGTTGTCTTTGCTTCATTGCTGTACGTCACCCAGCCGTAAGTAAAATAATCACTGCAGCCCGGGGTGTCGGTCAGCATTTTTGCGACAAGCCCACCCGTGCAGGACTCGGCAACAGCAATGGTTTTATTCTTTTTTATAAGAAGTTTTCCAACCACCGTCGAAAGAGTATCATTATCACTGCCATAAACTATCGGACCTAATATGTCATAGAGACTGCTCTCATCTTCGGCGATCATGGATTTCGCTTCTTTTCTCGAGGCTGCCGTCGCGACGATATGCAGCGTAATGATACTCCCGTCGACCGTGCAATTTATAAGCGGATTTCTACCCCTCTCCATAAGATCGCCGAGGTTTTCGGCAACGGTAGATTCGCCCGCACCGAAACAACGAAGCTTCTTCGAGACCACAACCTTTTCGGCACCGTCAAATATCGGCAAAACCGAATCGTCGAACATTTTTTTCATCTCATAAGGAACACCGGGCATGCATACTATAGTTTTTCCCTGGTATTCGGCCATGATCCCCGGCGCGGTACCAAGTTCGTTCGTAAGTGCGCTTGCCCCTTTGGGAAGATAGGCCTGGACGCGGTTTTTGTCGGCCATGTGGTAACCCCGCTTCTTAAAAAAGGCTGCCATATCCCGCAATAGCCCGTCATCCAGTACAAGTTCAACTCCAAGAAACCAGGCGAGCGCCGACCGTGTAAGGTCATCGTCGGTAGGCCCAAGCCCCCCTGTAATCAAAACCACATCCGAATGGTTCGCCGCACTGCCGATAGCCTCAACGATCATCTCGACATCATCGCCGACCGTATACCCGCAAACGGTAGGAACACCGACAGACATAAGCCTTTCGCTGAGAAACGCCGCATTCGTATCAACGGTCAACCCGCTTAAAAGTTCATTGCCGATGCTAATGATTGCTGCTTTCATTACTACCCTTTATCGTTCCGCCGCATCATGCCGACAGTCATTAACGTCCACTAATTGAAGCACTTTTATAAAATCAGTAGACTAATAAAAAAGCCTCGGCCGTAAGGCCGAATCCTCAATTCGTAATTAGTAATTCGTAATTCGTAATTATAAACTGGCCGGCCGGTCAGTTTAATTTTATTATGGCTTTTACAACCCCGTCCCTGTACCCGGCAACAAGATCAAACGCTTCTTTCGACTGCGAAAAATCAAACCTGTGCGTCACCATAAAATCGACATCCGCCTTACCCGAAGCGATCAGGTCGATAGCCTTTTGCGTACAGCCGTTTTGCCTGCGAACATTGATCACAGTAATCTCTTTACGCCGTGAATTGTCTGCATCGTAAGAGATTCGATCAACCCGCGGTATCCCGATGACCATAACTTTACCGCTCGGCTTAAGCAACTCAATACTCTGGTCTATTGTGTCCTGCTCGCCCGCGCACTCAAAGACAACATCCATCCCGCCGGGCTGTTTTTCGTAAATCGCCTTAACCACGTCTTCACGGTCTGGATTTCCCGCCCAAACCGCACCATTTTTGGCGGCTATTTCCACTCGCTCGGCGATCTTGTCGGTCATGTAAATATCCGTGACACCTTCGGCCCTGGCAGCGGCCATACAACTCAAACCTATAGGCCCGGACCCAAGTATCGCAATCTTTGCGTTTTTTGTAAGATTGGCCTGTAATACCGCGTAGACACCGATTGCAAACGGTTCGCAAAGCGTGCCCTGTTCGAGAGTTATTTCGCCGTTGGTAGGAAAACAGCTCGTCTGGTCCATCACGATATACTCGCAAAGGCACCCTTCGGCCTGGCCCGGACAGCCGAGAAAAATCATCTCACGGCAGGTATTTTCACGGCCCGCAAGACACTGGTCGCACTTAAAACAAACAGTCGCCGGATCAATCACCACTTCGTCGCCGACCTTTACATTACTGACACCTTTACCGACCGCTTCGACAACGCCGGCGCACTCATGTCCGACCCTGTAAGGATAGCTCACGACCTGCGAACCGATCTTACCCGTCTCGTAGTAATGAACATCGCTGCCGCAAACCCCAACCTCAAGAACCTTAACGAGAACATCGGTATCCTTAACGATCTCAGGCGCGGCAACATCAGCCATCTCCATCCGGTCAATCCCAGTCAAAACCTGTGCCTTCAAAACATATCCTTACTAAAGTAAACTAGTAACTGTTGAGCGAAGCGAAATCCCGATTCATCGGGACTGATTGCTGATTTAAACATTAAACCTGAAGTTCAATATGTCGCCGTCCTGTATA
>JAIPFN010000184.1 GCA_021736615.1 Phycisphaerae bacterium
GTACAGGTGAATCCTTGCCCAGTGACATATGCGGTCTGCTGACATTGTAGTATTCAAAGATGTATTCATGCAGAATATCATACAGGTGCTTTTCATTGAGAATAATCATATGATCAAGACACTCTCGACGTAAAGTCCCAATTACTCTTTCGCAAAATGGATTTTGCCATGGACTTCTTGGTGCAGTTGGTGTGTCTTCCAGCCCAAATTGTCTTATGGTCTGTTTAAACTTCTTGCTATAGATGCCATCATTATCACGGATAACATATTTTGTGGTTTCATCGAAAGCAAAGGTTTCGCGAAGTTGCTGAATTGCCCATTGAGAGTGAGGACTTGAAGAAACTGCAAAGTGTAGTATTTTGCGTCTATCATGTGATATGGCCACAAATACATAAATTGCTTTAAAGGTTATAGTTCTAACAACAAGAAAGTCAATGCCAACGGTATACTTTGCATGATTTCGCAGGAATGTAAGCCAACGCTGTATTTTTCCAGGATCGGTTGTTGGCTTTTGCATGTATTTGGCAACGGTGTTATCGCAAACTGAATAGCCGAGTATTGCAAGTTCTCCCTGGATTCGTTGAGCTGACCAGAGCGGATTTTCCTTTTGCATTCTTCGGATAAGTTTAATAAGTTCCCAATCAATGTTAGGCCTGCCGACTCTTCGAGATTTTCTTCTCCAGTAAAGCTTGAAGCCTTTCCTGTGCCAGTCGATCAAGGTTGCAGCTTTGGCAACAACAAGAACCGACTTCCATTTGCTGAATACCCTTGATATACAAACAAGTATGATCCTGTCAATATTTTCAAGTTTTGGCCTTTTGTTTTTACGTTTGTAGATGATAAGCTGTTGTCTGAGCATAAGATTTTCAAGAACCAGGCTTTTTCTAGTCTTAAATAATGACCAACAAAATTGAAAGGCTAGCAAAACGATACTCTTCAAGGGATTTTCTCCGACAGAATCATAATAATATTGCAATTATATACGAAACTGCTATTTTACATAAGTCATTTGATATTAACAAGTTCGAATTATTGAGTAGGACAGTCCAAATATATATAGCTACCCTGAATTATGCTAACACAGTAACAGATAATCCTTGAGAAATCAAGAAGTTATGATAAAATATGCTCATGGATAATATAGCGAATTCAAAAGCTGCTAACAAATGGTTAAGTATACTGATCATTGCTACGATCACTCGGTTGTTGTGCCGTGAATTGACACTCCAGAACGAATATCTTCGCCAAGAAAATAAAATTGATCGCAAAATGGTCACGAAATATAAACGCCTGAGTTTGACTGAATGTTAGCCTGTTTGGTTCAGGCCAGGCCTGATTAGCAAGGATATAGGGTATGAATGAGAACATGGCGTATCGATTTGTCGTATTACATTTTTCTATTGCTATTGCATTTTTGTTGACACAGGCTCCTGCAAGTGCGCAATCACCTGATTTCTTTGCGTATTATACAAGGTTAGCATATGACGATGACAACAATACCGGTAAATATGCAGACATTGTGGTTAATCTGGGCCAACGTGGGCAACTTGTTTTTAGTCGTGAATATAGCTATCAGCCCTACTGGCAGGTGTCGAAAAAAAAGTATTTCTTTGAACGGGTGCTCTCTTTTGTTGGAGACGGTCCTGAATCGCGTCCCGACAAGATCAATAAATGCTCCTACGTAAGAATTGTCGAGGATAAACCCGACCGCATTGTCATTCACTGGCGATATGCACCGGATCAGAAACGTGACAGTTTTACTCACTTTAGGGAAACCTACTGCGGTGATATAGGTGTATATTATGCCGAATACGCCGATGAATATTTTACGATTAAATCTGACTCAACTGTGACCAGGCAGGTCAAGACAGGCTGCTACAAGCTTGATGACTGGAATGATCCGGCCAATAGTATCGAACAGGAATTGAAACTGACATCTTCAGGCATCTCTGTTTTAAAGACCACTCCGGCTAGGCTCCTGCATCTTCCGGGTGAATCTGTTAAAGGGTCCGCTGTAATTAAAAAGTCTGCTCAACAACCCGTTTTATGGATGAGACTCGATGAAGGCCTCAAGCCCAACAACCACATAACCACAGAGGATATTCGCTGCACCCACTGCAAGATAAACGGAATGGACAGTTATTGGCGCTCAGGCGTATCAGGTTCATGCCTTTCATTCGACGGTTATACCAATAATGTGACGGTCCCGGCGTCAGGTGTTGCCGACCTTAGCGACGGTTTTACGATACAGGCCTGGATCGCGCCGCAGGAATATTCATGGAACTTTGCTGGTATTGTCGACCGGGACCGGAATAAGAAGGCCGGCTATTCCCTTGGAATCAATCACATAGGGCAGATCGGCATCTATGCCCATGTCCAGGGTTATTGGCAGGGACTGATGACCACCCGCAAAGTCCCGCTTTTGAAATGGACACACGTTACCGCGGTATATGAAAAATCGAAAGGATTTTCCATATACTTTAACGGTGAACTGGTTGGCACGAAAAGGACATCGGGAACTTTCAAGGATGCCGGTGATTTGGACCTGTATGTGGGTATGGCCCATGAAAAACAATTCCCCTGGGCTTATGAACGTAAAATTACCAAAGAGTTCCTTTCAAATATAGTCTTCAGCGGCCTCATCGACGAGGTCAAGATTTTTGACAAGGGTTTGGGGCAGTCGGATATATATGCAGATTATCTTCTGGCCAAACCCAGGGAAACAATACCGCTGCAGTTCTGGGTATTGCCCGCTGGACCGTCTAAGTTGGACAAATTCGGGGCCTTCTATACAAAACTTAAATGCAGTCCGGAGTGGGACGGACTCTGGCGCGTCGGCAAATACGCAGACATTGTTGTCGGTTTTGAGGACAAACCCTGCCGCTTTGTTTTCTGGCGTGGGACAAATTATCTTCCCAGCCTTGTGAGCAATCCCGGCCCGAGCGGGATATGGATGAGTGACCAGGGCCCTGAAAACTACAATGGCGAGTGTTTCGAGCATATGTCTGACAAGATGTGCCGTTATTCGCATGTTCGTCTCATCGAAAACACAGACGCGAGAGTTGTAGTACATTGGCGCAACACGAGTGTGAGCATCAGCTATGATTGGATGGAAGTTAACAAGGACGGCTGGGGGCTATGGACCGACGAATACTGGTATATATACCCTGATGCGGCAGCTGTTCGCTACCAGGTCAGCAGAAGGCTCAAGGACCTGCCTGCACAGACTCAGCAAAATGAAATGTTGAGCCAACCCGGCAAGCGGCCCGAGGACAACGTACCTTACGATTCTGTTACACTTTCAAACTTAAATGGTGATACCGAAACATGGAACTATGCTTTAGGCACTACATTCTTGAACACCGACCCTATCGAGGGCAGCAAGAATCTCGTCTACACGAATATAATTTCAGATTACAAGCATTTCAATATCGGTCAGGACGGATCATGGTGGAAGGTTTACAGCCAATGGGAATCCATGAGAATGGCATACGGGCATTCGAAATACAATGCTTGGAACCATTATCCCTTCGGTCTTTTGCCCAGTGACGGTACCGTTGGCACGGGGATTGACAGGGTAACTTCTTCCTGCCTGGGCACACTCAATGGCCTGCAGCATTTATTGGATGATGGAAGAACTGAACTGTACAATATATATGGGAT
Source organism: Phycisphaerae bacterium (assembly GCA_021736615.1). Next base: position 3,664 of record JAIPFN010000184.1, read on the forward strand.
GACAGATCTGCCAGTTCCTGAACTTAAAATACTGAATCGGTCGTGGAACAACCCGGCTGAAATGACAAATATCACCGGCGGAACCAGTACTGGCTACGATAAGCGACAAAGGGCTTATCCCATCACCAGGAAAAAGGATACGATCACTTTCAGCCTCAACGCCTCTGAAGACAACCCTGTTTTGAATCCGTGCTTTGTGATAAAGAACTGGCCCAGTAACGCTAAGGCTCGTATCGAGATCGATCAGAAGAAGAATACCGATGGTTCTGTGCGGCAGGGTATTGTCAGGGATACCGATGGCACCAGGACCAAGGTGATATGGATCAAGCAAACTTCAGATAAAAAAACCAGTTATAAAATCTATTAAGAAAAAGACTTGGCGTGAAACTGGCCTGTCCGGCAGTTTGCTAATTGCTTCTTGCCCCCAAAAACCTTGGCTGCCGACCTCTAAAGATTTACTATGTCGTAGAGCGTCAAAAGTCATCGGGATATGAGATTATTGTATTACACGGTGCGCTTGTCAAGCGGTCGTAGGACCGTTGAAAACGTCGCTCATCCTTTAATAGGCTGGATTTTCTTTCACAAGCATTGTAGTTGCGTATTTTACAATTAACTAGTATTTACTACTGTTATTAATGGACACTTGGTGTATTCGAGACAGTTATAGCTGAAATTGGCACACAAGGTTTACTTATGTTGCAGGTTCTTTTGCTTGGCAAATACTAATTTTGTGGAAAATGTCAGATGTCGCTCCAAAATGCAAACCGTTGTTTTTTAGTGAAATAAGCGTATTTTTGGGGTGTCCTACGGTCGCTTGACTACTACAGGGTGTCCCATTTTGGGGTGTCCCGTTGATGCTTGACTACTACAGGGTGTCCCATCAACGCTTGACTACTACATCCTCTGTCATAACCGTTAAGCATTTGATCCTGTGGTGGATTCTGTTTTAATTTTGCAGTTTATTAAGAGCTTCCAAGACCGTCTTAATCAGTAGTGCCTTTTTGTATGGCACTATATTATTTACACTGTCGATATTCACCTTTAAAGAGCTTTCAGGGATAGCGAGCAGGATATTATGATGCTGGAATTTCTTAAGAGTTTCTCTTCTGTGAGCCAGGTACTCAGGCGTCCAGAAGCCTATGATTTCCATTAGAACTTCGCGGCCATCTTTATGGCGGAAAACAAAATCCGGTACGAAAGTCGTCTGGTTTTCGTGCAGAATCTCACCTTCTCGGATTAGTTGCCAGTCATCTCTCTCAAGCCCGAATTTCTTAGCAAATGCTTCTTCTACAGAGGAGTCAAATTCATCAGGCTCTGGCAGATGGCTGCTGAATCCATCTTTGTCGGACAAATTCAATTTAGTTGTTGTTTTCCATGGCGTTTTGACGGTTGCCGACATCTTCCAATTCTTGCAGGCTAATAGTGCTGGCAAAAACCTTGCGAAGTTCACTCCATATCGGAGGGTCTCATGTAGCACCGACACCGGCCCCGACAATGTTATTTCATATTTCGATGGACCTGTCCGCTTGATCTCATGAAGTAATCTGGCCAATTTCGCATAACGAAGAATAGTTTTAAAATCATCGCTTGCCCATATTTTCAGGGTTTCAGCTTTATAAAGAGATGCCTGCAACTGTGCAACATTGTATCGCGACAGAAATGCGGTAGCACTGTCATATCCTTCAAACTCATTTAACTGTTGAAACTCCATCACATCGGAATACAGATTCTGCTCAATCTCATCCCACGTCAAATCAAGCTCTTTAGCTATTTCCTGTTTAGTATCATTTTCATCATGTTCAAAGAGTTGATCTTTCTCATTAACAAGCGGGTGATATTTGGCAGCCTTGGAGAATACTTTAAGCCTGAGCTTTGATGCATTACCATCCGGATCAGTTTGATATGTGCTTTTGTCGTCAAGCAGCTTACAAAAGGCGGCAATTCTGCGAATAGGACATTCGGCTTCGTCAATAAATAGCTTTTCAACCTGCTTATGCAATTGACGGCGTTGTTTATTGATGCCATTGCCGTAGACAGAAAGCATCCGCTGAGCATAATCGAGGTAATGAGAATGCGTACTTTGAGTAAGACGATCAGGGAATGCCTGTCCCGACTTATATTCTACGATGGATTGTTCGCTCGTAAGCATCGCTTCTCCGTCTTGACCGTGACCTTTGCACTTCCTTTGTATTTTCGCAGACAACCTCATAAAGTGTTGCCTGGCTGTTGCCGCTCTTTCTCAAGATTCTACCCAGCCTTTGTTTGGCCTGGCGAGTTGAACCTTGACCGCCTATGACAACTCCGACCTTAGCTTCAGGGACATCTACACCTTCATCAAGCACCCGGTTGGCAACCAGCACCTTGAACTTTCCTTTAGCAAAGTCATCAAGTACTGACAGTCGCTCTTTTTTTCGGGTATGTGACAATATAGTAGGAACCAGAAATCTCTTTGAAACCTCAAAAGCCATAGCATTGGATCCGGCAAAAACCAGGGTCTGCTGACCATTATGCAATCGGAAAATATCTTCGAGAACCCGAAGTTTCTCAGAGGCTCTTGATTCTATTGAGGTTTTAAGATGAAAGGATTTCATGGCGTGCCTTGCCTGCGGGTCTTTACTGGATTCCTTACATAAATCCTGCCAGCTATAACCCGGCTTATCCTCCCGACGTAAAACTATATAATCCCTGATCTCCTTGCTACACTTATCATAGATCAGCTGCTCTTTATCGTTAAGTGCAATTGGTATCCGAACTATGTCAAAATCGGCAAGTGTCGATCCCTTCGCTTGTTTAAACGGCATCTCATAAGCTACAGGCCCAATCAAATAATCCAGATCCTTATGCAATCCGTCTGATCGTTCCGGAGTAGCGGTCAACCCCATCCGCATTGGGGCAGTGCTTAAAATAGCTGCCTCTCTGCGATACCTGCCAGGCAAATGATGCTCTTCATCAAAAATCAGAAGGCCGAATCCCGCCCCCATCTTGCTCATATGGATATAAGCACTGTCATAGGTGGTAACTGTAATCGCCTTGATGTTGAATGTATTATCACCGACAATCCCAGCATCGTACCCCAGATTCTTGAGTATCCGGCGATGCCACTGATACATCAGATCGCGTACCGGGGCAACTACAAGAGTGGCGATTTTCGTCTCAGCCATTGCAGCTAAGGCAACTTCGGTCTTACCGGTACCAGTAGGCATAATAACCTGCCCCCGACAACCGGAACGTCTCCAACCATCCAGAGCTTCATTTTGTTCGGGTCTGAGTTTCGGCAGATCAACATTTGGCCAATTAACAGACACCGGCTTCATTACTTCATCAGATAAGTTTGGGATTTGCGACAGTTCCTGCCTGACCTGACTGTAATAAATCGCGTCACATCGCCAACAGTCAACCCTGTTGTCCCATTTCCAGATTTTAGGGCTAACCGTCGATGGGAATTCACCCTGAGACCAGCCATCAAGCAGCAGTGTCCCTTGATCCCATTTCAAAGCAATCTGTCCATTTTCGTTTTCAGAAGTCATTATCTGATAATTATATCAGAAAATCGACCCACAACAAAGAAACATTTTAATGGCAAAATAGCAGTATAATGTTATCATATGATCCATCGTCATGCGTACAAATACAATTATTTGTGGAATAAAAAGCCTTAGGCAATTAATGAAAGGTGGTGTTCATGCAAGCTGATTATAACAATCTGGAAAAGCTGGCCAAAAAACAAGAAGGTGGGAACTGGAAGTTTCGCGCATTCCTGAAGTTTTACGATGAGTTGTCAGATGATGAACTCGATGAGCTTGTTTCAAAGCTTGCAAGTAAGTTTGAATCTGAAATTGAGTGTACAAGTTGTGGTCGATGCTGCAAGGAACTTAAACCCATACTTTCCGAAAGCGACCAGCAGCGCCTTGCTGATAGTCTGGGGATTACTGTCGATCAATTGAAAGATAAGTATCTCGTATATGACAATGACGAGTATGAACCAGGATGGCAAATAAAGGCTACTCCGTGTCCGTTCCTTAAAGATAACCAGTGCACTGTTTATGAAAGTCGTCCTGATGATTGCAGAGGCTATCCTTATCTGCATGAAGCAGATTTCAGTTCCAGGACCATGGGGATGATAGAACGGACATTTACATGCCCAATTGTTTTTAACGTAATGGAAGAGTTGAAAGATGAGTTGGTATTTGACGCTGATGATTTTGATTATGGTTACTGATAATATTGATGTAATGGTTAAACATCATTAAAACAAAGGGTGATGAAAAATGATAAAAAACAAACCTTATATGATGCTGTTGATGATGCTGGCAGGCTGGATCAATCGACAGCAGCAGGATGCGATAAATTATCTCATGGAGGAAAACAAAATCCTAAAGCACGAGCTTTTAAAAGCTACAGGTAAAAAGCGAGTCATTCTCAATCAAGTTCAGAAACGAAGGTTGGGGATATTGGCAAAGAGAGTAGGAAGAAAGATGTTATTTGATATCTCCTGCATCTTTGCCCCCGATACACTTCTAAAATGGTTCAAGCAATTGGCTGGAAAAAAGTATGATGGCTCAAAGAATCGCAGCAAGTTCGGCAGACCCAGAATAACGGATGAGCTTAAGCAACTCATCATTGATATGGCCAAGGACCACAAGCATCTTGGCTGCCGTATGCTGCACGGTTATCTTAAATATCTCGGCCATAAAGTATCAGCGACCACTATCAGCAGAGTTCTTAGAGAACATGGCATAGAGCCAGCTCCAGACAGGCCTAAGAAGACAACCTGGAGAGAGTTTATAAAAGCCGAATGGGATTCACTTGTCGCAATCGATTTCTTCAATGTCGAAGTTCTAACCTCAAGAGGGATAGTTCGGTATATGGTTTTATTCTGTATTGACTATAAAACCCGCAGGGTAGAAATCCTCGGTATTACTCCACAGGCGTATGGCGACTGGATGACACAGATGGCAAGAAATATGACCGATCCTTTTGATGGCTTTTGTAAGGATAAAAGGTTTGTCGTCATGGATCGGGATCCGTTGTTTACCAAAAAATTCCGTGAGACCCTTGATTCAGCTGGAGTAAAGCCTGTGCGTATAACCACAGCTTCTCCAAATTTGAATCCTTTCGCCGAAAGGTGGGTGAAATCCATAAAAACCGAAGCTCTCAACAAGATGATCATATTTGGTGAAAAGCACCTGCGGTATTGTATCGATCAGTACATAATTCACTATCATACCTCACGTCCGCATACAGGACTCAATCATGATATGATCGACCCTCAGCCTCAGGGTGATGGTGAAATAATCTGCCATGAGCGTCTTGGCGGAATACTGAAATCATGGAGAAGAGCAGCGTAAAGTAATTTGACAATTTAGTGTTTTGATTAAGGAGCGAATAGAGAAGGTCTATACTTGCTATGCTAAAACTGTATACAGTTTGAATTGATAGAAATCTGATTCAGGAAACGGACATATTGTTACAATTATCTTTTCCTTTGAAAGGTTGCTCAGACTATTTTGCGGGTAGGATGACTTTTGATGCCCTTCTAGAACAGCGAATTGAAGCTGAATTAGGGATGATTTTGATCATGGCGGCGAAAAGCGGCTTAGAATTGAAATACAGAGCTCTAATAGGATGTCTGGTTTCTCAAGGAGCCTCAAAACATGAATCTGCGTCATTATTGCGTCAGTCGCTAGTTGTAAACCACTTGTAAGTCTCACTAGTGTTCACTTGTTATTCACTTGTAACCCTCTTTTTGCCCCAAAAAACGCACTGTAACCCATTGTCATTAAAGGAGTTATGGCGCGAGCATCGGCCTGTCGATCCGATGCTCACAAAACACTGTTTATTACTAAAAAATTGCTATAAAATGGCAAGTCAATATCCAAGCCAAGCAAGTACATTTGTCCCCAGAAAGACAGATGAGAATTTGTGGCAGTTTTGTGGCAATTCCAGTCTGAAAACAGTTTTCAAGGCAGTTCCAGTTCAGTTAGAAAACAGTTCATAAGTCCTTATGTCGTAAAGACTAAGTGCTTTATTGATAGGTAGTTAGAGAACCCCCGAGTATGCTCGACACGCACGGCGTCGCTGGTTCAAGTCCAGTATCGCCCAGTTGATAAACCCTTATGACTATTATAGTTATGAGGGTTTTTTTGCGAATACTGCTAAAAGACTGCCAGAGAAGGAGTTATATGAAAATTAATTTTTGGAGAATAAAACTTGCAAAACCTGGCTTCATAGAAGGGTTCGAGTCCCTGCTATGAAGTCAGATATGTCAAGAATTAAAATTTTAGATTTGTATTTTTTCTTCTTTATCCTTACATAGAATATTCCTTCAAACAGGCTGATTTCCTACTGGGCTTGACGTTTTACAATCACGAATATTTTCTTTTTTTAGACCACACGGGCTTGCAATTAACTGTCTAATGTGTTATTATAAGTAATATGCATTTATAGAGTCCTTTTGCGGTTTTTTCGAGTGCTTTTGTTGGGCCGGGGAAAGGATGATTATGGAGTAGAGTTTTGGAAATGACAAACAGACATCATGTTTTGGTGGAATTGTCGGCTGGGCTGTTTCCCTGCCTTTCATGCTTAAACATTGCCACATCCTACTATTTCAACCGTCAGGAAACGACACTTATGAGTAAATAATATTTTATCGAGCATGCGGACAAAGTCTCGTCCGTTTGATTGGGTTTCGCTTGTGTGAAAGAGCGGAATTAACCGTTTGACGTTCATATTTTTTTGCAGGGTGATAATTATGACAATTAGTAAAAACCAGACCTTACTAGCATTGACAGTCGTTTTGACGGCAATTGCAGTCTTGATGGCCGCACCGGTTCATGCTGCGACAGACAGTACCGACAGTTGGGACGCGGCGAGTTACTTAAATGACACAGTGCCGTCCGGCGATTCGCTGTTTGATACGATTCAGGCCCTTAAGGATCATATAACAGGGGCAGTGACTTTGACCGGAACTGAGATCGAAGCATACCAACTGGAAATCGCCAATCTTAAAAGCAGCTTCGGTGAAAGCACTGAAGCTGTTAATGCGTGCAAGGACCTGATCGATACTTATGACAATACGCCCGGATTCGGACCGCTGTTTGTCAATACCGGTGACTTTGACCGTAATAGTTCCGCCAATGCCCAGAGCTTTAACTGGACCATGTTAAAATTCATGCAGTATTTTTTCGATGAGTTATATACTTCCCAAAATCTTGCATTGTACGAAGCTGAACTGGACGGATTTTTATTTAAAAGTTCGCAGAAATTCCCCGGTTCGGTTCAGGAGGGCGCAGCATTTGTTTCGCACACCGCGACGATCAACGCAAGTTATCCGCAGACTGAAGGTTGGTTAAGGCAGGGCGATGAACTTCCTGCAAGAAAACCGACCGGTACCTATCTGGCTGCCGGGACGATCGCGACGGTTACCGTTCCGCAGGAACTGGTCGGCAAAGGCTACCAGGTTCGCGTAGGCGCACACAGTTGGGATTTCGAGGCAAGGAACAGGCCGCCGGTAAAGCGTTTTGACCGCTGCACCACGTTATTTGACATCGACTCGACAACGATAAAGGTTGCCAACCCCCTTGGCGGCGGAATCTATATCGAGGTTCCATATCTTGCAGACGGCGGTATCGTTACTGTTGACATTGACAATGTTGTTCGTTCGCCGTTTTTCTCTGCGACGAGTTTCCATACGACCACTCTTGAAGAATGGATTAATATCGAACGGAATTACCCGGCACCGTGGGCTGACTTCCAGACAGATAAGTACATGTGTCAGGTCCCAACCAACTGGATATATGCCCTGGATGATCCTACACCGGGACTGGCCGACTGGGGTGCGGCAATTGACACGTTTAATGACCTGATGGGATTCCCACGCGATCGCG
>JAIPFN010000185.1 GCA_021736615.1 Phycisphaerae bacterium
CTTCATCGACATCCGCTCGGATTTTTTCATACTCTTCAAGTAAAGATAACAAATCATCAAATCCGTCTGAAAGGAATTTAAGGTTATCGCCGATAAACTGGATCGGCGTATTAATCTCATGAGCGATACCCGCGGTCAGTTTACCAAGATTTTGAAGCATCTGCGTACGTTCAAGCTTACGCATCGCTTCTGTACTCTGATCCAATGAAACATCAATCGCCATTGTCAATATATCCTTAACTTGCCTGTTATCAAAAAAGCCCGCTTACGGCCCTAAAGAAAACTTTCGACATTTTAAAATCAGATATTAACATCAAAAACGGGCAAAATGCTGTAACGGGCCTGTAATCAGCAATTAAAACATTAAAATTGCTGCAGGGAAATTTATGTTCCGATAACCATGAACGGACATGCGGACAGACCTCAAGCGGCATGGTGACGCCGGGTTTTTGACTTGAAGTCCTGGTTTTGAAGTCTTAGTTTGAAATTTACGCAGACGCCAGGTAGGTCTTAATGCTTTCTGCAATGACGTTCCAGGTGTTTTTCCGTTTCTCGTCGTCAGTTTCGAGAAGTGTTACCCTGAATCCCTTTTTTTTGCAGCAGAAACCCGTTAGCGGTACAACGCAAATGCCCTTTGACGCCAGCAGGTAGTAAACGAACCGCTTGTCGTCTGCGATGTCCTCTATGATCGTATCGAGATATTCCTTAACCTGGGCATTCTCAATCTCAAGGAACTGCTTGTTATTGAGCACACCATCATCGAACAGCACGGACATGTAGAACGCACCCTGCGGCTTGCTGACAAACACTCCGTCTACCGATGAGAGTATTTCCCACGCCTCGACGGATCTTTGCTCGAACATCTTTTTCCTGGCATTGAGATGGTCTATGTATTTCTCGTTGCCCATTACCAGCGGTATCGAATACTGCGGCAGCGACGTCGAGCACACCTCGAGCATTTTTGAGTTTATCAGGCTTGTCACAAAATTCTTAAAAGCCGGGTGCCTGTTCTGATTATAAACCTCGATCCAGCCGCACCGCGAGCCTGGCCAGGGGTATTCTTTGGAGATACCGCGAAGTGCGATTCCGGCAACTTCGCCGATAATCTCGCTTAGATGGACAGTTTCTGCGCCGTTATAGACTATATGCGTGTAAATCTCGTCGAACATAACGAACAGGTCATAGCGGCGTGCGATATCGATGATCTTTATCAGCACATCGCGAGGATAAACCGCACCGGTAGGATTGTCGGGATTGATTATCAAAAGCCCCGCGATTGAGTCGTTGTACCTGACCTTGTTTTCAATGTCTTCCAGATCCGGCATCCACCCGTTTTCCGGCTGCAACTCGTACGTCAGGTGGTCGTATCCCGAGTGAGCCGCTTCCGCCGACGAGTGCGTAGAATATGCCGGCGACGGCCCCATGACACGTGCTTCTCGCTTAAGACCGCCGAATATACGTGCGACTGCGTCGCCAAGCCCGTTAAAAAACAGGATGTCATCAGCGGTTATTTTGGCACCTTCTCTTTCGTTGACCTTATCGGCAAGGAACTGGCGGGTTTCCAGAACGCCCTGTGTTGCGACATAACCATAGGTCTTGTCCTGCTTTGTAAGATCGACAATGATGTCCTTAATCCAGTCGGGGATCACCTCGCCTTTTTCGATTGGATCACCGATATTTTCCCAGGTAATGTCTACGCCGAGTTCTTTAAACCGATTGGCGACAGCTACGATCTTTCTGATCTCGTAAGTAAGCTGCCCCGAGCCTTCATGTAGTATATTTCTTCGCATTTAAGAATACTATTAAACCCAACCAAAAATGTCAAGTCATTAAATAATACCACCCATTCAAGGAAGTTATTAAGGTTTATCCTTAAGTACTAATTTTTTCCATATTAAACATTGAAAATACAAATTGATTGTGTTAATCTGCAACTGATCTTTATCGTAAATTTTGCCGGGATAACTCCAGTACTCCCGGACAAGACGACCCTTGTTAATGTAATTACTTTATTTAAAAGAAGTTAGGTGAATTTTTATGGAAATTAAGGCTTTTAAGGCTTTCAGATTCGATAGTTCCGTTGTCGGCAATGCTTCAGACTGTATTTGTCCGCCGTATGACGTTATCGACGAAAAAATGCAGGACGATCTATATAATAAGAGTGACTTTAACGCCGTTCGGATAGTCAGGGGTAAAAGCGAAAGTTCCGACACAGACACCGACAACAAATACACGCGTGCCGGTGCCATCCTTACCGATTGGATCGAAAAAGGTGCAGTCAAACAGGACGAAAAGGACACGATCTATGCCTACGTTCAGAATTTTGACATCGGCACAACGAATTGCACACGCAGCGGGTTTGTCGCTCTCGGCAAACTGCAGCCCTTTGGCGACGGCGTCAAGCCGCATGAAAAGACTCTCGACGGCCCAAAAGCCGACCGCCTCAAACTTATGCGTGAAAAAAAGGCTCAGTTCGGCCAGATTTTCATGCTTTTTGACGACCCGAAAAAGGTCGCCGATGGAATTATCGACAAAGCCGCATCAGGTGACTGCCTGATCGACTTTACGGATGAAGATGGAGTAAGGCACAGGATGTATGCAATTGACGACCCAGCCGACATTGAAGCGGTCACATTGATGATGGCCACAAAAGATGCCGTAATCGCCGACGGTCACCACAGGTACGAGACGGCCTTGAATTATTTCGCCGAAACCAAGAACCCCGCCGCCAAGTACAGGATGATGACATTTGTAAACATGCACAACGAAGGGCTTGTAGTCTTACCGACACATCGACTTGTCGCAGGACTACGCGATTTCGACATCGCATCGGTCATCGAAAAGATCGGCGGCCAGTTTGACGTCTCCGAATATTCTTTCGCAGATGACGCAGAAAAAGATTCGGCAAAGAAACAAATGTTCACTCAAATGCGGTCGGATTTCGAGCAGGATAAAAACTCCGTCGGCATCTACGCCGCTGACGACAAATTCTACGTCGCAGTTCTCAAAGACAGCGAATCGATGAACAAGATCGGCCCGGATATGAGCGGAGCCGCCAAGGGGCTTGATGTAAACGTACTGCACATGCTCATACTCGATAAAGTCATGGGCATCGGCGACAAAGAACTCGCCGGACAAAGCAACATCAAATATATTAAAGACATCGGCGACGCCATCGATCAGTCCATCGCCAAGGTTGACTCCGGACAAAGCCAGGTCGTATTCTTCATGAATCCAACGCGTGTCGACCAGGTACGAGACATCGCCGCCGCTAACGAAAAAATGCCGCAAAAATCAACATTCTTCTACCCGAAGATATACACCGGACTCGTAATAAATAAACTGTAAATACTAATCGCTAATAGCCTACGGCTTAAAGCTTATTGCTAACAATAAAAAAAGGAACAAAAAATGACAGATTGGAAAAATCCACCCAGATTGTTTATCCCGGGTCCCGTTAAGGTTCTTCCGGAAGTACTAGAGCAGCTCGCCCGCCCTACCCTAGGTCATCGCGGCAAAGAGTACACACAACTACATGGCGAAACCGTCTCCATGCTCAAGAAAATACTTTACACCGACCAGAGCGTCTTCTTGAGTACGTCGTCGGCTTCGGGCGTATGGGAAGGCTCGATCCGTAACTGTGTTCAGCCTGACGAAAAGATCCTTTGCACAATGTGCGGCGCATTCAGTGATAAATACGCAGATGTCGCCCGTGCTAACGGATGCGAGGCAGATGAGCTTAAGGTCGAATGGGGCCAGGCCATCACCGCCGAAATGGTCGATAAAAAACTCGCCACCGGAAACTACGCAGCTGTTACAATGGTTTACAACGAAACCAGTACAGGCCTGATGAACCCCGTCTACGAGATCAGCGACATGCTAAAAGAGAAATACCCTGAAGTATTCGTCTTCGTCGACGCCGTCAGCGGTATGATAGGCCTTCCGATGCATATTGATCAGCTTGGCTGGGACGTCGTATTCGCTTCCGTCCAAAAGGCTTTCGCCATTCCGCCGGGACTCGCTGTATTTACCGTCAGCGACAGGGCTTTGGAAAAGGCAAGGACAGTACCAAACCGCGGTTACTACTTCGACTTCCTAGAGTTCGAAAAATCCGGCGCAAAGAATCAGACCCCGACAACTCCGGCTATCCCGCAGATAATGGCACTGCATTATGTATGCACAAAACTGCTTGAAGAAGGCATGGAAAACGTATGGGCACGCCACACAAAGATGGCCGAATACGTCCGGGCATGGGCAAAGGATCGTTTCGCACTGTTCGCGCCGGAAGAATACTGCTCCGACACCCTGACAACCGTAAAGAACACCCGCGGCATAAACGTATCCAAAACAATCGCCGCTGTCCAGGAAAAACACAACACGGTATTCGGCAACGGTTACGGCAAGCTAAAAGAACAGGTCTTCAGGATCGCACACATGGGCAACATAGACATGAACGACCTCGAAGAACTGCTGGGCTGGATAGACGACGAAATTAAATAATCTCGAATATCTAATCCAAAATAATAACAAAGGCCCGTCAGTTGAAAAACAGGCGGGCCTTGTTCGTTGCCTGACAGACTTTTGCTAAAATAAACAAATCTTTGACAAACCGTCTGGATTCCAGTATAATCACCACGTTACTGAAAACATGCGTCGTAAATCAAACAGGCGATATATCGCCATAACGAAGGAGTTAAGTAATGAAAACACGTAAAGTTTTAGCCGTTCTGACTTTTGTATGCCTTGTCGTTTTTCTCGCCACGCCAGCTCGTTGCGTCCAGGATAACAAAGACAAACTCAAAATAGCCGAGTCGCGATTGCGTGACATGTATGACAATAACGTATACAGCGTGAAGAGATTTAGCGCAAACTGGCTGCCAGACAGTTCCGGTTATACGGTCATGGAGGACGTGGCCGACTCGGACAAAAAGGTAAAGGTCTCTTACGACCTCGCCGACGGAAAACGAACCGTGTTGGATGCAAACAACAGCAAGAACGAAAACAAATCTGAAAGCATTTCCCCTGACGGTAAATACGAAATCTACTCGGATAAGGGAAACCTGCACGTTCGCAACCTGGACAGCAAAGAAAGTGTTCAGCTTACAAAGTCGAAAGAGGACAGCGGTATTTCATACAGCCAGAAATCATGGAGTCCGGACGGCAAACTGATCGTCTTCGTGCAATCGGACTACTCAAAAGTAAAGGAAAGATCGGTCCTTGTCCCGGGCGACCCGTCTTATCCGGAAGTTAAGAAAACCCGTTTTGCCAGGATCGGAGGAACCATCCCCTCACTGCGCATCGGTGTTGTCGACGCCGACGGAAAACAAACACGCTGGCTTGCCATCCCCGAACCTGCCGAAGGTTTCTATCTCGGCCAGGTAAGTTGGGCCGGAAACTCCCACGAAGTGCTCGTCGAAAAGTTAAGCCGTTTCAGAGACGTTCGTCAGTTCCTTCTCGCAGACATCCGCACAGGTGCCGTCACACAGATCTTCCACGAATCCGATCCGGCATGGGTCGTTGCCAGCTACAACAAAAATGGCGGCCTTGAGTGGATTCGTGACGGCCGCGAATTCATCGTCATCAGCGAAAAAGACGGCTGGAGACACGCGTATATCTATTCGCGCGACGGCAAAGAACTCGCCCTGCTCACTCCCGGCAACTTCGACATCATCGAAAAAAGTATCGTCGATGAAGCCGGAGGCTGGTACTATTTCTACGCCTCCCCGGACAACGGCACACAGAAGTATCTCTACCGCGTCAAACTCAACGCAAAATCAAAACCCCAGCGGGTAACCCCTGCCGATCAGCCGGGCACTCACGATTACAATTTCTCACCCGATGCAAAGTGGGCGTTCCACACTTATTCGACATTCGAAAAACCGCCTGTAACAGAACTGGTAAAAATGTCCGACCACAGTACCGTACGTGTGCTTGAAGACAATAAAGACCTCTGCGAAAAAATGAAATCATTCGGTTCTATGTCGACAGAGTTTCTGACTATCGAAATTGACGGCGGCATTGAAATGGATGCTTTCATGGTCAAACCCGACGGATTCGATCCTTCAAAGAAGTACCCGGTCTTTATATATGTCTACGGAGAACCGCACGGCCAGACCGTACTGGATAGCTGGTCCTCAGGCATGCCCATGTTCCACCGCGTCATATCCGAACTCGGTTACCTCGTCGTCTCTATCGACAATCGCGGCACACCCGCCCCGAAAGGCGCAGCCTGGCGGCGTTCGATATTCGGCTGTCTTGGCCCCCTGTCCACCGAAGAACAGGCAGCCGGCATCCAGAAACTCGGTGCCATGCGTTCGTATGTCGACTTGTCGCGCGTAGGTATCTGGGGCTGGTCCGGCGGCGGATCTAACACACTCAACGCACTATTCCGCAAACCTGATGTATATCACTTAGGTATCGCCGTTGTGCCCAAACCTCAGCCGCACCTGTACAACGCATGGTTCCAGGAGATATACATGGAAACTCCCGAGACCAACCCGGAAGGTTACAAAAAGGCCGCACCGATCAATTTCGCAGAAGGCCTCAAAGGCAACCTGCTGATAATAACCGGATCAGGTGAGACAAACACGCACGTTCAGATAGTAGAAGGACTGGTCGACCGCCTTATAGAGTTGGGCAAACCGTTCGATTATATGGCTTATCCAAACCGCGACCACGGAATCCGTGAAGGCAAAGGAACATCGGTACACATGAGATTGCTAATCTCACGCTTCCTGATGGACCACTTGCCGCCAGGACCGAAATAACCCGTAGCATGGACCCCGGCCACTGGACATTTACGAGGTTCTTAACGAAATAAAACCTATGATTTCAAGAAATTAGTACCCGGAAAGCTTTTATTTACGTCCGGAAATCTATTGCATTTCCTTTTCGGATTTAGTATAGTACTCCGTTCGTAAATAAGTAAAACGTTGACTTTAATTATGGAGCTTTAACTCAAAATGGGTAAGAACATTGCAATTGCAGGCGTAACCGGTGCTGTTGGTCAGGAATTTTTGCGGATTCTTGAACAGCGAGATTTTCCTTTCAATTCGATCAAGATGCTCGCGTCAAGCCGCTCTGCCGGTAAGAAGATCACATTTAAGGGTGCCGAGTACACAGTCGAAGAAATGACCAAAGACAGCTTCGCCGGTGTTGATATAGCGTTGTTCTCAGCAGGCGGCGGCCGCAGTAAAGAGTTCGCCCCCGCAGCCGTTAAAGCCGGTGCTATCGTCGTCGATAACTCGTCGGCATTCCGTATGGATCCCCAGGGTCCGCTGGTCGTCCCGGAGGTCAACCCCGCAGCCATCGCAAAAAACAAAGGTATTATCGCCAACCCAAACTGCTCGACGATTATCGCAAATGTTCCGGTTTGGCCGCTGCACAAAGCAAACCCCGTCAAACGTATGGTCATCAGCACCTACCAGGCAGCATCGGGCGCAGGTCAGGCCGCGATGGATGAACTTGCTATTCAGGCGCAGGAAATCCTCGACGGCAAAGAGCCTACGATCAGCGCCCTCGGCTACCAGCTTGCGTTTAATGTCTACAACCACGATTCGCCGCTTTGCGATAACGGTTATAACGAAGAAGAGATGAAGATGGTCAAAGAGACACGCAAGATTTTCAATTGTCCCGATATCGCTATTACGTGTACGTGTGTTCGTGTTTGCGTTTTCCGCGCACATTGCGAAAGTATCAACCTGGAATTCGAAAATCCGATCACTCCTGAGCAGGTTCGCGAGCTTCTTTCGACCGCTCCCGGCGTCACCGTTATGGATGACCGCGAAAACAACCGCCATCCGATGCCTATCGACGCCAGCAACAAAGACGACGTTTATGTCGGCCGCATCCGTCAGGATGAGTCCATCGGCGACAACCGCGGTATTAACCTGTGGGTTGCAGGCGACCAGATCAGAAAAGGCGCCGCCCTGAACGCAGTACAGATCGCAGAAAAATTATTGTAAGATATCGAATTAAAAGCGCGGGAGCGCAAGCTCCCCGATCAAGCGTCACAATAAAGAATAACGTTGTCGTTCTAACCGACTGAAAACATTGATGGCAGTACGCAATATCAAACTTACTATCTGCTATGACGGCAGCGGCTACCACGGCTGGCAGGTTCAGCCCAATGGCGATACGATACAGCAGCAAATTATAAATGCCCTTCACAATCTTACCGGGCAAAAAATAAAAGTCACCGGGTCCTCCCGCACTGATGCCGGAGTCAGCGCGTTAGGCCAGGTGGCTTCTTTTTTTATAGACTCGCCCATCCCGACAGAAAACTTCGCAAAGGCACTCAACTCCTGGCTGCCAAAAGACATCGCCATCGCCGAAGCTATAGAAGTCGACAAGTCTTTCCACGCCATCGCAAGCACAAAGAACAAGCACTACCGCTACACCCTGTGCACATCAAAAACCCCGCCGGTGCTAAAAATAAACCAGTGCTGGCATTACGGTTATGACCTCGATGTCGAGCCAATGAACGCGGCAGCAAAACTGCTCATCGGAGAAAAAGACTTCAAGTCCTTCGCATCAGCATCGGACGAACGCAAGTCGTCGATAAGAACGGTAACCCGCTGCGAGCTATCCCAGGCCGGCGACGAAATACACCTCGACATAGAAGGCAACGGGTTCCTGTACAACATGGTAAGAAACATTATGGGAACGCTGGTAGAGGTCGGCAGAGGCCGATGGACACCGGAAAAGATCACAGAGATACTAGGGGCCAAAGACAGAACCAAAGCAGCAAAACTAGCCCCCGCAGCAGGCCTGTGCCTGATGCGGATAGATTATTAGGCTTACATTAGTATCTGAGCAATAGGGAAACACATAGCCCCATACAGTCATTGACTCGAAAAAGTTTACCATAGGTTGACCGTTTCTTTACCGCTTTTTCAATCGCACGACTTTATGTATCCTATACATCTCGTAATTATTGCATTTTAGCCTTGCTACACAGGACCGACTGCTTTACTCGACTAAGAAAACCTATTTACTCTATTATACCGGCTTTATTTCAAAAAAACTCACATCTTAAGATATGACTGTATCGCGGCCGGGGAAATCCTTAACGCAAATTCACTAATAAAAAGCCCGAGCTGAAAGGCCCGGCCAGTTTGTGTATGATCTATTTGACAAATCTATTAATTCTGCATTTCAGGAAGACAAAAAATTACCATAAATTCCCCCGAATCGGTTTTAATGCCGCTTATCAGTAGAGCTTGACCTTTTTCGAGATTAATTCCGTCTAGCTGACAGCCTTCGTTGATATTATAAAATGAAAAATCAATCTTAAGGTTCTCATCTTTGTCTTTGTATGCGGTTATTGCAGCACCGATGGCTTTTTGTTCACCTTTAGTTTTCGTGATGTACACCATTGCTTCCACACCCCCATATGTCGTAACTATTGGACAAGATATAACCCCTAAGCTTGATGTGCTAAGGAATTCTTTTACGGAATCAAAATTAGCATTTGGCACTATAGCGTATTTAACATCCCCCGAATCCACGGAGACCAAAGGAATATTACTCTTGCTTAAGACTGTCTCAAGTGAGGACGCATCTGAAAAAGTGAATACCACGTTTCTAGTCATAATTGTCACTGATTTGTCAATAGTTCGATCTGATGCATACTCTTTTCCGGGGGCTTCATCGCCCATCATCACTGCTTTTAGACGAGATAGAGCGCCTGTAACTTCATGTGCCATTTTCCCAAAAGCCGTTGTTCCGTTAATAGGAACCAATCCTATAAACAGAATTATTAATGCTGTTACTGCCAACTTAGTCATTTTATTACTCATAATTATTCTCCATATATACGGCCTATTATAAACCGTAGCTTTATTTCTTGATTCGGACATTGCTTTTACAGCGTCATCAAGGACAAGCTTATCCGTATCTGTATTTGTTTTTATGTTTGTTTGTTTGAATATTTTTTTTATGTTATCTGAAGGTTTCATTTTTTGCCTCGCAATCTAATAATGACCTCAGTTTTTCTATCCCGTAGCGGTACCTGCTTTGGGCTGTATTAATTGATATTTGCTGCAATCCGGCAATTGCCTTAAACTTCATATCTCCGTACAAATGCAGGGTGATCACTTCCCGCTGCTCGTATGGCAGTTGCGAAAGAGCGTTGTTCAGCCGGTCAAACTCTTCGCTGTCGATTATCCATTGCTCCGGCCTTGGCGACTTTGATATTACCATTTCGGCCTGGTCAAGGGCGCAAGCTGTCCTTAACCGCTGGTGATTGTTGACATTCCGCGTGCGGTTTGCCACACATGTCGCCAGGAAGCTTTTCAAACTGCCGGTAAGCTTTATCCGATCCGCCGACTGGGCAAGCATAATGACAACGTCGTGAACAACATCTTCAGCCCCGCTTTTGTCATTAACCAGCCCAGCCGATATCTTCAGCATATGCCCTTTGTACTTGTCGTAAATCCGGCAAAGCGCATCGGTACTTCCGCGTTTAAACTTCCAGATAAGCAGCTTGTCTTCCATAGAATCAATTCTAATATAATGTTTGGCCAAACGATTGCAATCTACATGTAACACAGTTAACTGATGTATTTTAGTCTAAATAATGCAAAAAAATCAGGAAAAAGTGCGAAAAGTGCATTTTTTTCAGAAATGAGTTTTTTTGGGGAACCTGCAATTTTGCCGGCGCGTAGTATAGGTAGAATCTTTGAGATTTTAATAAATGTTCTTTCAAGAAGTAAAAGAAGTAGAAGTAAAAAGCAGTAACGTGAAAAAACAAATATTAAGATCAAAAAGGAAAAAAGACAGGATATGGCGATGAAAAACCACGTCCTGTCTTTTTTTGTTTATAGTCGATATTCGATAGGTCGTTAAATATCTGTGATTATGTTCTTTTCTTCGATGGTCGCTTTTTCTTTTTCGGCATCTACGAATTTTTCGATTTGCTTTTGCTGTGCCTCTTCGGTGAGTTCCTTTTCAATAACCTCGGCGACGTCTTCAAGCCTGCACGGTATTGCCGGTCGTCTTTCGGTCACCTTTGCAATGTGAAATCCGAACTGGGTTTCGAATACGTCACTGACCTGACCCGGTTCCATAGCGAAAACAATATCCTCAAACTCCTGCACCATCTGGCCGCGCGGGAAAAACCCAAGATCGCCGCCGTTTTCCGGACAACTTGAATACTTAGCGGCAAGACCGTCAAAATCACCCGTTTCACGAACTTCCTCAAGCACATCTTCAAGTTCTTTACGCACCTCTTCGGCATTCGACACGGGGTCGTGATGCTTGATAATATGGCTGGCCCTGATCATCTCTGGTATGGTATAACGCTCGGGGTCGCTTTCGAATTCTTTTCGTATCTGTTTTTCTGTCGGCTTTGGGGACTTGTCGGTTAGAGCCTTAATAAGCCG
>JAIPFN010000186.1 GCA_021736615.1 Phycisphaerae bacterium
GTACCGGAATATCTTATACAAAAACGGTACCGAGTCCTTAAGCGGGATATATTCGCCGAATGGGACCAGGTGTATCTTGTCGAATCTTTTCGGGTCCTGTTTGCCGTCCGGCCGGTACAGGTATGCCGAGTTAAATCTTTCGGTGATGATATATTTAGGAGGTTCCACCGTCGCCGCGTGCGATCCGAAAAATACGTATCCGCGATCCTTTGCATGCTTTGAGATTATTTCGTCAAATCTTCCGCCGGGGTTATCCATCTTGAACTTGTCGAGAATCCTCGTAAAAGATTTATTCATCGTAGCAAGGACGATGGTTTCCGGCCAGGCCACCAGTTCTGCGCCCGCGTCGAAGCATTTGTCGCTTTTGTCGATCAGGTCGTCAAGTATAAGCTCGCCATTGTCGGCCAGTTCCTTGACATAAGACGGGATGTTGGGCTGAACAGAACCTAAAACCGGTCCTTCGCTAATGTGTTCAGCAGATTGACCGATACGATACTTGCCGTATGTTATTACGCTAAGCAAAACAAAAACAGTAACAGAAACCTTAACCCCATTAATTACACTAAACCCATATCCCTGGCATCCCGCCCATATTGTTTTGCGTGGAGGTGTAGATTGCCAGGCAAAAATAAGATCGCAAACAAGCCCGTTAACCATAGCGATAAGAAACGAAACTCCCGTAACCCCGAACAGGTCGGCAAACTGTATAAGAGTGGTATTTGCGTACTGACTATGGCCAAGCAGCCGCCAGCTGAAACCGGCCATAAGCATTCCCTGCCACGCTTCTGCGCCTACAATAAGAATCGGCAGGGCGATGAAAAGCGAGAACTTTCTCCTCCGAAAATAACGAACACAGATCGCCATTATCGGCCAGTACAGACCGAGATAAATGCAAAACCCGATATAACCCGGAACAGTAACAAGAGCAAGCCACCAAATATTGCCAAGCCAGTAAGCAACAGCAACAAACCCGCTAACAAGGATCAAAGCAAAGCTCTTAGAATCCTCCCGGCAAGCAAGTACAAAAGGAACCAAAGCAACCCAAGCCAGAAAATGCAACTTATGCGGAACCTGTATAAAGGTAAGCATCAAAGCACTAGCGGTAAATAACAGTAAAGATGGAGTTATCTCTTTAATAGTTTTCACAGTGTTTTTTCTGCCTAATTATAGGTTGATATTGCAATTTTGGTCTTTATTATTCTACTACCCTGTATTTTTCCGGGTACCACTGTTCGTCTGGTTCACCCGAATAACATGCCGTAGCGCCCAGCTTTTTCATTAAGAATTCAGCTGGATCTTGAGCGGCAATGAACAATAATTCATCCACACTTTTTGCAAGGATCGGATCGTCATCTTCAACGTCTGCATAAGAGAAAGGTAGTTCGTGGTCAATGAAGATGATGGGAGATTCCAAGCCATCTTTGGTGCGGTTGAAATCTATCGCAATGTAGTTACCAGATTGGATTTCTTCCCCAATTACCAAGATGTTACTTAACCATTGTCGGCAGATTTCTTTTTCTTTTTCATCTCCTTCGTCGAATACATAAGCATCCTCATCAAACATATCTTCAAGCCACTTAATAACCTCGTCATGGTGCTCTTTGACTTCATTAGAAGAATATAACCCAAAACCGCTGTTAATGCTTTCATCGAATATTTGTGTGAAAAATATTCCACCATTAGTAAATGAAAAGAACTTTAAATAACTGGGCGGTAACTCAAATTTAACCCACTTGAGGAAATCGTTTTTAATCAATTTTTGGAGTTTATCTGACTCACTTTTATCGGGAGGGAGTAATAACAAGTGTTGGACTGCAATTTCAGAGTTCTTATTACATGCCCCTCTATTGCTGCAAGAGAAAACACCAGGTTTAGAGTAAAAGTCTTTAATGAAATCCCAATAGTCGCTCATGCTTTCTCTTTCTCCTTTTTTATCTTTTGTTTTCCTTTATGTTCTTCATTTTTCTTCAAGCACTTCATGGTAAAAACACGCCCAAAATCCGCAGCTAATTTTTACTTTTTGCCTTCTGATCGTAAGCAGTAAATTCCAGCAGTGCCGCGGCAATATCCTTCTGGTCATAAGTCTTATCGTTGCTCATCCTCAATCCGAATTGCTGGGTAAACAAACCGAGCAGTTTTTTGCTGGCGTTGATCTCTTTTACCGGTATCGCCATGTCGATAAACAGGCGCTTTATCTCGAGAGTCTCCCTTGCATTGAATATATCGGAAGAACTGTCCTTTTTTCTTATCTGATTTTTCAGATTTCTCAGCCTGGTCCGTGTATTATCAACATAGTTTTCCGAGATGTCGATGCCGCAGTACTTTCTGTCCAACTGCAACGCAGCCGACGCTGTCGTCCCGGAACCGTTAAACGGGTCGAGTATCAGGTCGCCGGGGTTTGAGCTTACCGAGATAATCCTTGTTAAGAGGCTTTCGGGCATCTGGCAGGGGTGCCACTTCTGGCGTTCGCTGAATGTCCCGCAGACCCGCGAATATGTGTTCCACACGTCATCGGGCATTTTGCCTTCAGGGTTAGAACGCTTGTCGTTATATATCAGCTGTCTGTCGGACGGCACGCGGACGGCATGGTCGTTAAACGTATAATTGTCCTTGTCCTTGACGAAATAGAAGATATGCGTATGTGCACGGGCGAACTTCGTCTTTGTCTGCTGGCCGAAAGTATAGTGCCAGATGATCCAGTTGCGAAGCTCCATCCCAAGTTCTTCGCCGATAAGCCGAATATGTGCCGCATAATCGTCGCCGATGGCGATATAGAACGAGCCGTTGGGTTTGAGAGCATTAACGCACGCTTCCATCCAGTCCCTCGTCCAGGCGACAAAGTTCTTGCTCTCAAGCTTATCTTTGTACTTATCGTAGTTGTAACCGATATTAAAAGGGGGGTCGGCAAAAACCAGGTCGATAAAAGGCTCTTCAACCGAGCCAAGAAGCTCGATACAATCTCCGCAAATAATTTTATCAGTGAATTTAAGCATCCAGAGATAATACAAAGAAAACAGGGAATTGCAAGCGTCAAAACAGAGATTAATTACTTGCGATTTCGGGCTTTTTCGTTATTATTGGGTTTTCACATACGGTAAGTGTCATTTGTTCAGAAACCTATACTTTGGAGATGTAGGATGAGCAAGTTTAGTATTAAAAATATTGCTGGCATGCTGGTGTCTCTTTTGGGAATTGTTTCAATAATAGTTTTTTTCGTGCTATTAAAAACCCTTTCCACTGTGAAAGGTGCCGGCTGGGAAATCATGGGTATAGTCGTCTTTGCGATACTGATAGCGATAGTCTGCAACGCAATTTCGCTGGGATATCTCATTGGTATTATTATTGCTAAAAGGGAAAAAAAGACTGGTCGGAGAACCCCGCTTTTCTACGAAGTGCTGTTTTTCTATTTGTTCCTGCTGTTTCTTTATTATCGGGGATATACCATCTTATTGCTTTTGTACGCTTGCCCGCTTGCTGTCATTGCCGCTTTTGTATGCAATTACTACATCAAGTCGCTTGCCCGGGCAATCGTAATTTCAACTTTGCTGCCGGCTTTGATCCTGGCTATTGGGTTTGTAGTTGTTGAAATTGTCTGGTATGCATTAGTGCAGCAATCTTCGCCTCTGGCAAAAGAAACCGAAATGATCTTTGCGGCAATTCCTTTCTCTTTTCCATACTGTTTTGTGATGAACAATGTGTTTTCTCTATGGAAAAGAAGGGACGCTAAAGCGGCATTGGCCAATAAAGACCAATGAAGGACGCTCATTGTCGCTTAACAACCTTTTGTTCCGTGAATACCTTCCCCGTCAGATAGTCCGTAAATTTTACCTTGATGGTCAGCTCTTTTTGTTTGTCGTCGAGTTTGCTTGCGACATTGTATGAGAGTCTGTAGTAATCGGTCATCATCATCCCCATCCAAAGTAGCTTAAGCTCCTTCGCCCCGACGTTCCATTCGCCCAGAAGTGCCTCTTCGCCTTTTTTTGACAGGTCCCATAGCTGCAGGTTAACATCGCCTGCCGTCTTGATCACATCGCCGGCATCGTCATAAGTCTTGATATATGTGATGAGAGTTTCTTCCTTACCGTCGTCGTCTTTGTCGAAGAAACCGCTTCGATTGTCGATAGCAATTCGTTCGAGGTTAGCCAGCAGTTCGATACGGATTTCGCTTTTGAGATTGGCTAGGTTGGTGAACTGCTCTTTAAGCTGCTTGTTTTGCAGTTGGAGGTCTTCGACCGTTTTTTTAAGGTAGGCCCGCTCGTCTTCGAGTTGACTGATCTTTGTCCAGGTGCTATCCTTCTGCGGCTGCTGGCAGCCTGCCGTAACCAGCAGTACCGCCCCAATGATAATTGCTAATAATCTATTATTCATGTCAACCTTCCATGTCCGACACAATAATGTGCATGGCACTGTCAAGTCAGTTTTGTCAGTGCAGTCTTCTAAAGTTTAAAAGATTCCGCCGCAGGCGGCTCAAAAAGCTAATTGCTAATCGCTAATCGCTAATCGCTAATCGCTATTTCAGTCTGATTCCGGTGTTTTTTGCATAATGCTGTCAGCTAGTCCGTATTTTACTGCTTCTTCGGCTTCGAGCCACAGGTTTCTGTCGCAGTCTTTTTCGATCTGTTCGGGAGTTTTGCCGCTGTGTTTTGAAAGTATCGCGTAGAGTCTTTCTCTTAATCGCAGAATTTCCCTGGCTTCTATGTCCAGGTCCGTCGCCGTTCCCTGCATTACACCGGAGATAAGCGGCTGATGAAGAAGAACCCTGCTGTTCGGAAGTATGTAGCGTTTATTTTCGCTTCCGCCTGCAAAGAGCACTGCACCCATGCTCGCGGCCTGCCCGACGCAATATGTCGCAACATCGCAGCGGAGGTGTTTCATCGTGTCATAGATCGCAAGCCCGGCCGTAACCGATCCGCCCGGTGAGTTGATATAAAAATGAATGTCGCTTTTGCTGTCTTCGTTGCTTAGAAACAGCAGCTGGGCGATCAGCAGGTTAGCGGTTGAATCGTCGACGCCGCCGCCCAGAAAGATAATACGGTCTTTAAGAAGACGTGAAAAGATGTCATAAGCGCGTTCGCCGCGTCCGCTTTTTTCAATGACTATAGGCACCAGGCTCTGGTTAACTTCCATATTACTAAAAACTCCTAAGTATGATTTATATTATAATAGTTCCGCCGAAGGCGGCTAAAAAAGCTAATAGCTAAAGGCTAATAGCTATTTATCCTTTTTCTTTGCGTTTTCCGGTTCTTCCTTGAGCACTTCGTCGATCAGGCCGTATTTAAGAGCTTCTTCGGCGGTCATATATTTGTCACGCTCGGTTTCTTCGGCGATCTGTTCCGGGGTTAGACCCGTGTGCTTTGAGAGGATTTCGTTAAGCATTTTTTTTGCTTTCAGGATCTCTTCGGCTTGTATCTTGATGTCGGAGGCCTGTCCGGTGACTCCGCCCCATGGCTGATGGAGCATGATCTTTGCGTGCGGCAGTGAGTGGCGTTTGCCTTCGGTGCCAGATGCCAGAATGATCGCCGCACCGGACTGTGCCTTGCCGATGCAGTATGTCGACACTGACGAGTTGATAAACCGCATCGTGTCATAGATCGCCATCGTATCGTCGACACTGCCGCCGGGCGAGTTGATGTAGAGGCTGATGTCGACGCCTCTTTTGAGGTTATCGAGGTACAGAAGTTTCATGATAACTTCTGTCGCCATTCGGTAGGAAATTTCGCCGATCATAAAGATGATACGGTTTTCCAGGAGCATATCATCGATCGTCATCTCACGGGTACGCTGATAATTCGCTTGGACCCGAGGTTCAATATTTGTGCTATCTACAACACCAGGAGGACTAAAAAACATCTGAATTCCTTTATAAAATCAATTTTAGTAGTGAAAAGTGCCAAAAAATCCATCTTGTACAGGCTAATATCCCAAATACCAGCCGTCAACAAAAATATATCGGACAAATCTCCCCCTGACTTTCCTTTTTTAAGCAAACCGCCACAATCTCGCTATAAATCGTGCTGTTGGCTTCCAGCCGACAGCAAATAATCTCCCTCATAATAATCTGTTTACAGCATATTTGTTGATTATTTGATGAAATGTGAGTAAAATAGAGGTGAATAAGCCCTGAAATTCCTGGATTATACCCAAAATTCTTGCATTAATCTGAAATTCAGTTGCGTCTGAGACTGAAATTATTCTGCTATGATATTAGGAAGGGATCGAATGAAAAAGTTTATCTTTGTCAGTCTACTTACAATATGTATGGTTTCGTCAATGTCTCTGGCCGGGGCAGGCAAGCCTAATGTCATCCTGATCATGGCCGATGACGTCAGCTGGGAAGCGTTTGGTTGTTACGGGGCCGAGGATTACAAGACTCCAAATATCGATAAGATGGCCGCTGACGGCATTCGTTTTGCCCATTGCTATTCGACGCCTATTTGCACGCCGTCGCGCGTCAAGATAATGACCGGTAAGTACAATTTCCGCAACTATACGCATTTCGGGCGTCTTGACCCAAAAGAAAAGACTTTTGGTAATATGATGAAGCAGGCCGGGTATGCGACCGTTATCGGCGGTAAGTGGCAGCTTAACGGTCTTTACAATGCGAAGGAATTTACGGACTGCTACGATACCATGCGGCCGCGCAAGTTCGGTTTTGACGAACATTGCCTGTGGCAGTTGACAAAGACCAAGGGCGCCGGCGGCGAGCGGTTCTGGGATCCATGCCTTGAGACCAACGGCAAGATCACAACACCTGCCGACAATAAGGGCAAATACGGCCCGGATATTATATCCGATTACCTGTGCGATTTTATCGAAAGGAAAAAGAATGAACCGTTCTTTGTGTATTACCCGATGGTGCTCGTTCACGACCCGTTTTTGCCGACCCCGGACAGTATCGAAGGTCCATACGACCCAAAGCCAAAGGTCAAGGGCAAGAAGGCAGGCAATAAAGCTGACGAACAGAAAAAGAATTTCGTCGCGATGGTCGCATACATGGACAAGATCATCGGCAAAATCATTAAGAAGGTCGACCAGATCGGTCAGCTGGATAATACGATTATTCTCTTTACCGCCGACAACGGAACCAATGTAAGGATTACATCCAGATGGAACGGTCAGGATATTAAAGGCGGCAAGGGCAATTTGAAGGATATGGGGACTCATGTCCCGCTGATCGCTTATTGGAAGGGGCATACGCCAAACGGTGTCGTGCTGGACGACCTGGTTGATTTCACTGATTTCTACACCACGCTAGCCGATGCAGCCGGTATTAAGCTGGCCGCCGGCGACCCAATCGACGGACGCAGTTTTTTCCCTCAGATCAAAGGCGAAAAGGGCAACCCCCGCCAGTGGGCGATAAACCATTACAATCCGTACTGGGGAAGTAATTTCAAAGTTGGCCAGTTTGTCCGTGACGCAAAATTCAAGCTTTACAATGACGGACGCCTGTACAATGTCCCTGCCGACCTCAAGGAAGAAAATGCAAAAGAAAAGGCACAGCAGGGCACAGACGCAGCGTCGTCGCGCAAAATGCTTCAGGCTGTTCTGGACAAATGTCCGCCTGCACCGGTCAAACTCGGCCGAGCAAATGAAAAGGTAAGACCAATCTATCCGGATACACCAAACCTCCACGAACCGGGCGATTAGTAAATCAAACTGACCGATTGGCCAGTTTGATAATTACGAATTATGAATTACGAATTACGAATTGAGGTTTCGCCCTTACGGGCGAGGCATTTTTATTAAAAAATCACGATACGTAACTTCTGAACTGCAAGGCTTTAAGGTATACTCCAGAGCGTTTTCGGCCAGTTTAAGTTAGTAATAAGGGATACTGTTAATGATGTATGCACACGAAATGACAGAAAAAAAACATAACCTGATGCTGGTTTTGATGCTTTGCTTGATTTCAATTGCCGCTGCTGCTGTTGCAGGCGACAAGCCCGCTGCTGCATTTGACCTGTTCGCATTCGACAACTATATGATGAAAGGCGAATATACACAAGCACAAGTTTGCGCAGATACGCTTAAGGAGCTTGGATATGATGGTATGAGCTATCACGGCACAAAAGATATAATGAAAACGATCGAGATTTTCAAAGATGCCGGGCTCAAACTCTTCATTACTTATCTTGGCGTAAATATCGATGAGACCATTGCCGCCAGGCAATACGACCCGAATCTGAAAGACGCTATCAAGCAGCTTAAAGGTACCGATACAATGATTTGGCTGTATCTGACAAGCAAGAAATACAAACACGCCTCTGAGCAGGGCGACGCGGCCGCCGTTAAAATTATCCGCGACATTGCCGACGCCGCCCAAGAATCCGGCCTTAAAATCGTCCTTTACCCACACGTAGGCTGCTACTCCGAATCATTCGCTGACACTCTGAGAATCGCTCGTAAAGTAAACCGCCGAAATGTTGGGGTTTCTTTCAATGTCTGCCACTGGCTAAAAGTAGACGGAGATGTCGATTACCTCCCGATCCTTAAAGAATCATTGCCCTATCTTTTTGTCGTAACTACCAACGGCGGGGAAACAGGCGACACAAAAAAGATGGGCTGGGACAAACTGATTCAGACTCTTGACAAGGGCTCGTTTGACAACTACAAACTTTTAAAGTATCTTAAAGACATCGGATACAAAGGCCCTATAGGCCTGCAGGGGTATGCGATCAAGGGCGATCCGAAACAAAACCTTGCAAACTCGATGAAGGCATGGCTTGAAATTAACGAAAAGTTAACTAAAGAATCGGCGGTGAAAAAATGAGTAATATTGGCGGCAAAAAAATCACACGAAGGGAAATATTAAAAGCAGCCGGAGCGGCCGGTCTGGCTATAAGCTTTCCCAGTATTGTACCTTCGACGGTTTTTGGCAAAAAGGCTCCGTCAAACCGCATCAATGTCGGTATGATCGGGATGGGGCGACAGGCGATATATGCCAATACTAACCCGTTTCTGAATTCTGAAGATTGCCGGATTGTCGCGGTTTGTGATGTTGACAAATGGCGGCTGGGCAAGGCCAAGGAAAAGGTCGATACGTTTTACAAGAACACCGACTGCAAGACTTATGGTGACTGGCGTGAGGTCGTCGGGCGCAGTGACATCGACGCTATTATGAACTCCACGTCGGATCAATGGCATGTGCCTATATCGCTGGCCGCGGTTGGCAAGGGCAAACATGTCTGCTGCGAAAAACCGTTGACACTTTCGATTAACGAAGGGCGCACCCTCGCCGATGCCGCAAAGAAACACGGTGTGGTTTTCAGAACCGACAGTGAGTGCCGCTCGGCTATGTATATGCACTTGACATCGGAGCTTGTCATCAACGGTTACCTGGGTAATATCAAACGCATCGAGGTCGGAGTTCCGGCCGGTGATAAAGCCGGTGGCGATCCTACGCCGATGGAAGTGCCGGAGGAACTGGATTATGATATGTGGGTCGGGCCTGCCCCGATGAAACCCTATACCCTCGACCGGGTACATCCTCGCGAAGGTTATGGACGGCCCGGCTGGATGCGATGCCGCGATACTTGCGAAGGGATGATAACCAACTGGGGAACCCATTTGCTCGACGTCGCACAATTACTCAACGGAACCGAACGCACCGGGCCGATATCGGTTGAAGCAACAGGCAAATATCCCGAGCCCGGTTCCGGGCTTTGGAATGTACTGACCAGTTTCAGGGCGCAGTATAAATACGCAAGCGGGGTAGTGCTGGATTACCTTATTAAATCACCATATCTGCGGGTAGAAGGCGATGAAGGCTGGATTCACGCAAACTGGCTGACCAAGGGAGGCATTTTGGCGCACGACAGGGCTATCTTGCATACAAAGTTTAAAGATACCGATATACGTTTGCCGCAGCGGCCGGAAAAAGATGATTTTATCTATGCAATAAAGAACAGTTGCAATACCATGGCAGATGCCGAAGTCGGTCATCGTACATGTTCGGTGGGACAGCTGGCACATATCGCGATCCAGCGGGGCAAGAAACTAAACTGGGATCCTAAGGCCGAGCGTTTCACTAATGACGACGGGGCCAACAAGATGCTCGTAATTGGCCACCGAAAACCATGGGAATTAGAGAAGATGTAGTGACGAGTGTTTTCCGGTGGCGCGTACGGATAATACCTTGAAAAGGTTTACCATAGGTTTACCGTTTCTTTACCGCTTTTTTAAGCATATTTTTTAGATGTCCAATATATCCTGTTTTTGTTGCGATTAGAGGCTTTTAAGGGGGTTTTTGGGGATTCAAAAGATAATTGGTTATGTCAAAGTTGTTTTGTCGGTTTTCAGGCGAGTGTCTCGAATTTGTAGCCGATCTGGCGGACTGTTTTGATATATAGCGGGCGTTTTGGTTCGTCTTCGATCTTGTTGCGAAGGCTGTTTACGAAGCGGTCGACCGTTCGGCCGGCCACGAAGCAGTTATATGCCCATACTTCGTTAAGAATATCGTCGCGGGTAAGTGCGGGCGACTGCCGTTTCAGGAAATATTCCAGCAGTGAAAACTCCTTTGGTGAAAGTTTTATTTCGCTGCCGTCTTTAGTGAATGTTCTTGAATTTACATCGAGCCTGAACTTTCCGAACTCGTAGATGTCGGTCTGTTGCTGGCGGCTGCGGCGAAGAAACGCGTTTGCCCTGGCTAGCAGTTCCTTGATGCTGAAAGGCTTTGTCATATAATCGTCGGCTCCGAGGTTGAGGCCGAGGACGATGTCGGATTCCTGGCCTTTGGCCGTCAGCATTATTATCGGTGTTTCGATCTGCCTTTCACGAACAAGGCGGCAAATCTCATAGCCGTTGATCTTCGGGAGCATGATGTCGAGTACGATAAGATCGCAATGACTGTCCAGGGCGGCATTTAAACCGGCTTCACCGTCGCTGGCGGTAATGACAGTATACCCCTTGAACTCAAAGTTATCCTTGAGGCCCCGAAGCATCGTCGAGTCATCTTCGATTATTAGAACGGTTTCCATAGTTGTCCTTAGATTGCCTGTATTGTTATCGTAAAAACAGTTCCTATTTCCGGTTGGCTTTTAATGTCTATGCTGCCATTGTGTGCGTCGACTATAAATTTGACGATAGACAGTCCAAGCCCGCAGCCTTCGGCGGTGCGAGAAAGTTTGCTGTCGGCCTGGTAGAAGCGTTCGAATACTTTCTTTTGAACCCGAGGGCTCATGCCGATTCCGTTATCTTTGATTGCAAAACACACATTGTCATTTTCATTATAAACCGATAACTCGATCACTTTCTCATCGCCGCTGTATTTATACGCATTGTCGAGCAGGTTGACCAGCACGGTAACCATAGCGTCCTTGTCTGCAAGTATAGACGCGATATTATCGCCGA
>JAIPFN010000187.1 GCA_021736615.1 Phycisphaerae bacterium
CCGACTTCCGCAACGCTTTCGACACGCTGCTGCATTCGCTCGGAAGAGGCAATGTCCAGCGGTTTTAGCTTCTTGATGTCTTCGGGAGTGCTTAGCAAGAGACCTTTGGGTTTGCCGACCCCCTGTTCGGGATATTCAAACTCCAGCCCGTATGCACTGGCCTCACGCCACGGGTCGCTGATCGCGCTAATCTGATCGATGTTAAACGCCCGAACGACGGCCAATTGCGACTCAACCAAAACATCGCCGTCGAGATAATAATCCCGGTAACTGCGGCCGATAAAATGAGCCGCCCAGGCCATAAAGATGGGGGTAACGGCTACACGGTCATAATCCTGACCATTAACAGCGGCAAAAATTCGTTCCTTCGATGTCATAATATTATACTGCCCTAAAAGAAAATTTCAAAAAAGGCAGTCATATATCATTACTATTTACAGGCAACTGCCCCAATTATTCAATAACCTGCACAGCTTACAGTATACAACATTTAAAAGAAAAAAAACATGCAATTCCGGGCAAAAATAAATACTTTTTTCAACACAAACCGCTTTTTTGCAAAAAAAGAAGGGTTTAACGATGCCGCTTTTGATACCGTTAAACCCTTTGTATTTCTAATACATCTATTGTCTCTTATTCGAGACAGTAAATTGCACTATTTTTTGAAGATTGCCAGCTTGTCGGACCAGTTTACTATAGAAGCGGTCTGGAGGGCAGCCTGTTTTTCCTGTAGTTCTGCAAGCTTTCTGTTGGACGCTTCACGAGCGGCCATAGCCTGGTCGAGTGCACTTGCAAGATCTGTTCTCCTCATAACCATTTCGTTGTGCTCGGCAGCTGCAACGATAACGCGTTCTGCCTTAACCTGCTGAATGCGGGCGGCGAACCTTGCCTTAACGGCATTGAGGCTAACCTTGGCACTTTCACGCTTAGCGGCGTTGTTAGCAAGAATGATGTTCATGTCCGCTTCGGCACCGGCATGCTTTGCGTCAAAGTTTGCCTTATTGCTAAGACCGGCAGCTTTGGCGTCGGCAACCATACGGTCACAGATAGCTTCACCGCGAAGTGTCTGGCTCCTGGCCAGTTCCCTGTCACGTGTGATCTCAGCCTTGGTGATTGCATGTTCCATAGCGAACTGGGCATTAATACGAGCGATCTTAGCTTCGGTTCTCTGCTGAACAACGGTAGCCATTGTAATAGCTTCCTGATAGTCTGCCTGAGCGATTCTTTCGCCTGAAGAAATCGCGTTGCCGATCTTGGAAAGTTCAGCACCAAGATATCTGCGGGCAGAATCTATCTGGGCGTCGATCTGGAGAGCAAGTGCCTCTTTAGAATCCCGTACACTCTTAGCTTCGGTGACCAGATTTGAATACTTGGCATCTCCGCGTTCCTGACATGCCCAAAGCTGAATCTTAAGCTCTTCGATATCATTTTGACCGCTGATGGCAAGTGCCTGCGATTCGGCAAGAATCTGGTCGGCGCGAGCTTCGGCAATCTGCTCGAGGGCATTAGCCTGGCTGCGAAGGTCGATAACTTCGGCTTCTTTTTCCATGCGGTAAGATTCGGCCTGTGCGACATGCTGGCGATACTGCGATTCGGTAACGTCCATCTCTTTAGCCATCTTGATCTCGAGCTCGTTGAAACGAGCACGTGACTGGGCTTCAAGAGCATCGGCAATAGCGAACTGTTCGGCAGCTATAGCATCTTCCTGAGCCTTAACGGACAGGATGTTTGTTTTTGCCTCTTCAAAAGTTGCGTTTGCGACCAGTTCATGAGCGTCGGCCTTGGCGCGATCTCTCATAACCTCTGCAAATGCTATGCGGTAATTGGTGATGTGGTCAGGTTCGATCCTTGTGGCAACAGGCTTAACCTGCGGAACTTCTGGAACCTGGTGAAGGTCTTCAGACTGCTGGTCGATCTCGGTAGTGTTCTTTCTGATATCAACTTTACCGGCAGCCTTCTTTGCAGCAATCTCTGTAAGAACCTCTTGTTTGATCTTAGATGCTTGAGCTTCGGCCTCGGCGATGATATGGAGTTTTTCCGCTTCTGCAAGAGCTTCGGCATGAACAGCCGTCTGACGAATAGCTTCGGCACGAGCGGTAGCTTCAGACTTTACAAACTCGGCACGGGCAACCTGCTCTGTACGGTCGGCACTGACTCTGATCTTCTTAACTTCGTTAAGCTCATCTTCAAATTTAGCTTCTATCTCAGCTAGCATCGAATCATAGCTGGCCTGTGCTGTAGACTGGTGATGACTGGTCTTTGCTCGAAGGCGTTCGATCTCGGCGAGAGCCTTATCAAAACGAGTAGGTGCACCGGCAGATTTTTCCTGTATTCTGGCATCTGTTTGGGATTTAACTGTTTCGGCCGTGGCTAACTTCAACTGATATTCCTCGTTAGCCAGGTTGGCCACGACAGTATCGGCCCTCGTACGAATTTCCTGCACCTGGGCGGCAGAATTTTTAAGTATCGCCTCACGGGACACATTCATCCTGTTAAGTTCTGAGTTTGTCTGAATACTGGTCGACTTGATCAGTTCTTTAAGTTCGTCAACACGAGCCTGTGTCTCAACCTGAGTTGCTCCGGCCTTTGCTTCAAGCTCTGTTACAGTGGCATCTGCACGTTCGCGTGTTGCCCTTGCAAGCTGAGTCATTTCGAGCATCTTTGCGTTACTTTCGATTTCGATCACCTTTTTAATCTCTTTAAGCTGACCAATACGGGCAGTCTCTTGATCATACTTTTCGCGTGCTTCGGCGACGATCTCTGAATTTTTGCTTTCGCCTTCTTTAACCAGCGAAGCAATAACAGATTCCTTGCGCCCTATAAGGGCTTCAAGTTCCGATTCACGGGCATCGATGTCGGCAGTTGCCTTGGTGAATTCTTTTAGATACTGCTCACGAAGAGCCTCGGCTTCGGACATTTCTTTATTTACCTTTGCCTGGG
Source organism: Phycisphaerae bacterium (assembly GCA_021736615.1). The sequence continues at coordinate 2,941 of JAIPFN010000187.1, forward strand.
TCTCGCTGCGACTGGCGCTTATGTCGGCAAGATTCTTTTTCAATTCTGCACGAGCCTGTAATTCGACAGAGTCAGCATTTTCAAGAGCAGCTTCTACCTTTGAAACACCGATTTTCCCTTCACTTACATACATGACCGGCAGATCTGAATCGTTTGCAAGATGTGAAAATTCCGAATGAGTCTCAGAAATCACTGCACGATCATTTTCCGGTGTCAGCACCTGTCCGTACCTGTCGGCACATCCTGATACAAGAAACATGACGATCATACAAATTGCTGCTGCGTGCCGGGCAATACATTCCTTTTTTCCGTAAAACATTTTTGCTCTCCTGAATTAAAAAACCTCAACTTACCGCCCATCATCAATTAATGAGCTATACTATGAGGAGAATCGTCACGATTATAACGACACTTAACGAATATAACGGTTATTCCTTGTTTTTATCAGGAAAAAAAACGCTTAACAATCCTTTGGCTAAACCGTCGCCTCAAAACCCTGTTTCGAGCATGTTTATGCGGTTTAAAGCAAAAAAAAAGGATTTAACAATGCCTGCATAAAGCAAACATCATTAAATCCTTTTGTAAATAACTATCCGAACAAATTTACAGTCCGGTAATCAAACTCTTTTAGCTAATCGCTAATTGCTAATTGCTATTTCGGCGATTCCCACATGATCATTCCAGGCTCGAACTGCTCGGCGAGGTCTGCGTGCTGCGGCAAGAGCCTCAGTGCAAAACCGTGCTGACCGGACATACGGCATGGAATGGTCCCGTTAAACTCGGCGTGTTCGTTGTCTTCGCTCATATTGGCAAACTGCATTTTAGAGACCTGGCCCTTTTCGATATTGCCCGTCGAATCGACAACGCCATAGTATATCTCAACAGCAACATCTTCTGGATTGAGTTTGCCTAGTCTTATCTTTGCTTTTACCACAAGATTGGAACCAACCTCAAGCTGCGGCTGTTTGACGCTAAGATCACAGACCTTATTACCGTCGTCAATCTGGACGTCGACATTATCGATCGACAGTTCGTCCCAGGCGTTTTTGATATCGTGCTTCCACATCGAAAGAGCACGCACCCTTGACATTGCAGAAGCGGTCAGGTATCTCCACCTGGCAGCGGCCGGGTTATAGAATTTCCGGGTGTATTCGGCAACCATCCGGCTCGTGTTGAACCTAGGTGCACACCACTTGATCGTATTTTTCATGCTGCGAATCCACTGCCTTGGCAGCCCGTCGCCGCTCCTCGAATAGAACAGCGGAACAACTTCTTTTTCGAGAAGATTAAAGATAGCATTCGATTCGACTGCATCCTGGTAACCGAGGTCATCGTATTCTTCACCGGCACCGATAACCCAACCGGCCTCGGGGACATAACCCTCGCACCACCAGCCGTCGAGCGTACTCATGTTCAAAATGCCGTTTATCGCAGCCTTCATACCGCTGGTACCGCTCGCCTCCATCGGACGCCTCGGGTTGTTAAGCCATACATCGACACCCTGAACAAGGTAACGTGCAACGTCCATATCGTAATCTTCCAGGAAAACGATCTTGCGGCAGACGTTATTCTGCTTGGCAAAGTGAACGATCTGCCGGATGATCTCTTTACCGGCAGTATCCTTAGGATGCGCTTTACCGGCAAATATGAACTGGATAGGCTTTTCGCTATCCGAAAGCAGTTTGATCAGACGCTGCGTATCCCTTAGAAGCAGGTTGCCGCGTTTATAAGTAGCGAACCGCCTTGCAAAACCGATTGTCAAAGCTTCCGGGTTAAGCACCTCATCGGCCCAACCGAGTTCCGTATGGAAAGCGCCTCTTCGCTGAAGCTGTTTTCTAAGGCATTTGCGGGCATAGGCTACGAGTCTTTCTTTGCACCGCTGGTGAATACGCCAGATTTCCTCGTCGGGAACCTGGTCCATATTCTGCCATATTGATTTATCTACGATCTCGTCGGACCAGTTTGCTCCGAGGTATCTTTCGTAGAGACTATTCATTTCCGAGCTTAACCACGTCTTTGCGTGAACACCGTTTGTAACAGCCTTGATAGGCACTTCGTCAAGCGGAAGTTCCGGCCAGAGTTCTGACCATATCTTCTGGGAAACCTCACCGTGCAACTGACTTACGCCATTGCGGTACGCACTCATCTTAATCGCCAGAACCGGCATCTTGAATGGTTCGGCGTCATTATGTTCGTCTTTTCTTCCAAGGGCCAAAAACTGCTCGCGATTCAAACCAAGCTTACCGTAGAACGAACCGAAATACTTATCGATCAGCTCGACAGAGAACTCGTCGCTGCCGGCGGCAACTGGAGTATGCACTGTAAAGACATTGCTTGATTTGGTAGCTTCGGCAGCTTCTTCGAATGTCATGCTCTTGGCGTTACGCATCTCTCGAACTCTCTCAAGAGACATAAACGCGGCGTGTCCCTCGTTCATATGGCAAACCGTCGGCTCGATATCCATCGTCCGTAGAGCCTTAAACCCGCCGATACCCAGAATTATTTCCTGGGTTATTCTTGTCTCGACGTCGCCGCCGTAAAGTGAACGAGTGATCAGACGGTCCTCCGGAGTATTCGCCGGAACATTCGTATCCAGCAGATAAAGCGTCACCCTGCCGACCTGGGCTTTCCATATCTGGATAATAATGTTACGGCCGGGGAACTGAACGCTAACCGTCAGGGGCCGTTCGCTGTCCTTTCGGATCAGTTCAATTGGCATATTATGAAAATCGTTGTCTATATAATGTTCCTGCTGCCATCCGTCGGTATTAAGATACTGACGGAAGTAACCCTTCTGATACATCAGCCCGATGCCGACAAGCGGAACGCCGAGATCCGACGCACTTTTCAGATGGTCACCGGCAAGCATTCCAAGGCCGCCCGAATAGATCGGAACAGACTCATGAATGCCGAATTCGGCACTGAAATACGCAATCACAGGCCTGGTATTCTTGGCATAGACCTTGTCATACCAGGTTGGCATGGCCAGGGTCTCCTTGAGCTTTTCGGCTGCCTGACTGAGCTGATAAACGAATCCCTCATTGCGGGCAAGGTCTTCAAGCCTCGCCTGAGAGACGCTGCCGAGCAGTTTTACCGGGTTGTGGTGGCATTGCTCCCACAGATTCCGGTCGATTCGCGTGAAGAGTTCGGTATATTCAGAATTCCAAGTCCAGAACAGGTTATTGGCGATAAAACTAAGGTCTTGCAATTCTTCCGGCAACGATGGTTTAACTGTGAAGGTTCGGACCTTCCGCATAGCACATATCCCTAAATAAGACAAAAAAATTACTTACACATTTTACGTATGAAGTGTTTTTCGACAGAATCCCAATCTTCCTTAACCCAAAAGAATCATTTTTAAGGCGGCAGCAGACAACTTGAGCATAAAGGGACAGCCCGGAAGTGATATAACCGCAGAATTACGCTTTTTGCATACTATTGAGCCGAATCCTGCTCACAAATACTCAAAAATTCACCAGGGGATAAAACAGGAACGTCCGAGCGGCTGAAATCTTTCTTATTTCGTGTGATTATACAGTCAGAATCGCACCTGACAGCACTGAAATACTGAATAGCGTCCTCAAAATCGTCAAAATCAGAGTCTATCGACATGTTGATGATTTTTTCATCAAGCGGGACTGTTGTAAATAAATCCCGAATAATCACCATGGATTTTCGTGCAACGATAGCATTTTCTGCATTATTCAGGATATAATAAACATTATTGTAGCTGATAGCAGAAATAAAACCCTTAACCTCACTGGTTTCAATAAGCGACCAGACCGCCATACCATTTAAGTAATGCGGTTTCCTCTTAGCAAAAACATCCAGCAGTATATTAGTGTCAACAAAGATCGATTTCACAAAGAATATCTCTCTATTAACGCATCGGTCAGCAATTCCTTATCGCTCTTGGATTCATCCAGTTTGACAATGCCGCTAGCTTTCTTCGTTATAGGCCCGATCTTGATCCTGGGCTGCTCAGGTCTTAAACGGCTAAGCACATATCTCCGGATCATAGCCGATACAGACACATTATCGGCAGCGGCAAGCTGCTTAGGCGCCCTGATGATCTCGTCATCCATACTAATAGTCAATTTTCCCATACGTAAAACTCCTTATACGTAAATACGTAACACTTATTATACGTATCGGGCAAGATTTTGTCAAACTTAAATCAAAAAACCGAGAAAATACTTACTGGATATTTTGCGATTCATAGTCCATTAAATTAAGCATTTTTTAGTAATTAGGGTCTTGATTGCTGCTGTCTGGATTTTGATTTGATGACTGTTTTGCTTTGGACATGCTCAAATTCCATGATACCCAGTGCTGGAGTTGGATTTCCGCGTCGTCACTCATCTTCTTAAGTATTTCTCTTGCTTGTTTTCGAATTGTTTTGCTGTCAGACTCGATTGCAATCCGCTCGATCTGCGAATACGCATCCGTCGATAGGTTCCCAAGGTACTCAATATCCAGATCCTTTTTCTGGTCAAGCCAGCGGGCGACATTTTTTTCGGCGATAAATTTATCAATACTGAACGTGCTGACAAATATCAAAAACACAAATGCCAGGCAAATCCCGCAACTGATTAGCCACGCCAGAGATTTTCTAAGTATGATCTTAAAGATAAACAACGCAAAAACACCGGCCATAAACAGCAAAAACAACCCGACCAGAATTCTGAAATATGAATATCCGTAAGCGTCTTCATACGCAAGTATCCGCTTAAATCCAGACGCGATCATCACGAAAGTCTGGCCGATCATGGCGATCCACAAAAGCTCAACCATGCTCCTGACGATGCCCTTCTGCTCTTTAAGCCTTCGCCCCGTACATATAATGATCAACGAAACGAGTATCACGGTAGCCCAGAACTCATAGAAACCCTTGTGCACATAATCGGCATAAGTATAATCAGTATTTCTAACCACGGCCTCGCCGCCGAAAAGGTATTCCAGTTGAATGAGAATGAAAACAAAAAACAGAATATTGTTCAGCAAAAGAAAGACAAAGACAACGATTCCCTCAAAACTCCTTTTCGGTTCAATCCTGTCAACACGCGATTGAAGCGAATGAACTTTACCACCGCGTCTAAGGTATCCGCACAGAAGATTCCACAAAAGAATAACAGTAACTCCCCTCAGCCAAAGTTCCGCCTTCCAGACCATCGCAAGGAAATCCTTAAGTTGCCCTTCAAAGACCGGATCGGCTGAAGTAAACAGACAGGAAAACAATATTAAAAATGGAATTGAAACCAGAACCCCCAGGATAACTTTTCTAAATGCTCCCGAGTCGCCTTCAATCCTTAAAACCTTCTTAAACGTCTTGTAAAAAGTTTCAGGCAGGATAATCACCGCACCAATTGCACTTTTAAGAATAGACTCCACTACGCCAATGCAGTTAACAAATGAAAAACCCTCCCTGCCGACAAACAACATCGCAGCAAGTCCGAACATAATCGTCGGTACAGTGGCGTAGAGGATCAAAATATTGCGATAACACACGACACAAGCTGAAAGATACGCCAGAAACAGCAAAAGCACCGTCAAGGTAAATTTGGACCGGCACAAATCCTTGCGCTTAAGCCAGAGGACAAATGCGGCGACGATAACCATAAACAAAGGCATAGACACCCCAAAAGTCCTGCCCCAGAAAAGTAAATTACAAAGAATCGAAACAAACAAACAACCTAGCGTAACAATTAAAATAAACATACGGTATCTCCCTGCAAATAATTTTAACACTCAACAAGCTCAATCACCTCTTAACGTCTCTGCATCGCGACCGAAACCACTACAGCGAAAACTTTTTCCGCCCCTGCCAGTTTCAGCGTTTTTGCACATTCGTTCAACGTCGCCCAGCTCGTGCTAATATCATCGACCAAACATACCTTTTTACCTGAAAAATTGTGCCGCCGGCGCACCCCGAACGCCCCTTTGACGTTTCTTCTGCGTCCAGCCGGTTCCAGCCCCCACTGCCTGTGCGTATTCCTGATCCGAACAAGATCGCTGCAGATCGCCGCGGTAGGATGATTTAATTGCTTAGTGAGAAGATACGCCTGATTATACCCCCGACGCAGACGCCTCCGCCAGTGCAAAGGAACCGGCACGAACATATCGACCTGGTCATAAAATTCGCTCCCCTGAAAAGCCGAATCGGCCATCTGTCCAAGCAAGCCTGCAAGTTCGCTGCGGTCATTGAATTTAAAACCCTGAATCAGTTTCCTTAAAGCATCCCGATAAACTCCCGCCCTCGCCAGGCCGTCAAACGCAAGCTCAACCCCGCTGCAAATACCGCACTTGCCGTCGATCACCGCGTACCTGCTAACATCCTTACCGCAACGCCGGCAATAATCGCCCACCGCACAGGCCATAACCTCATCCCAGCATGTCCGGCACATACCGTCGGCGGCATCAACGACGCTCTCGCCGCAAACACCGCACAAAGGCGGCCACAAAAGATCGCCAATGCCCGATCGCGCCGCCCGCCAAAAACCGCCCGCCGAACCAAAAAGATTTGAAGCCCGTATTCCCATACAGCCAATTATACAAAGTGCAACTCATAAAGAAAGGAATAAAATAATTGCATCACGAGCTATCCGAATAAAACACCAAACGCCAAATTTTGAATTTTAATTTGTAGTTTTGCTTTTTGATCTTTTATTTTTAATTTAATCGTAATCCGTGTAAATCCGTGAAATCCGCGGATAAACAAAAACGGCGGACATCGCCGCCGCTGCCGGCAGATAGTGGCAGCAGCGACAATGGTCACAAAAACCGCAAGCCCGAAAGCTCATGTGGAAATGGTCTTAAAATGAAAACTGCTTCGCTCTTTAGGCCGGCGGCAATATCCATAAAAAAACCGCCGCTCCCTGCGAAGGAAACGACGGTTTATAATATCAAATCATAACGGGCCTGCGGACCTTCCGCTCAATTATAGCGGAGATTCCCTGCACCAGAAAGGTTTCACCCTTTGGCCCAACCGTATCATGTTCCAATCGCGAGAACAATAACAACGTATCTGTCTGCAGGTAGATTTTCTGACTTGCTTCCTACCGAAAAACCCCTTCCCGCCAAAACTGGCAGTGGGCAACTGTTCCTCGGATTTGTGACTTTCGTCACAGCGGACGCTCACAGCGGCGCGACCGTCGCGGATTTTAACCGCGTTCCCATTTGGTTATCTGAAAGTGTAAAACTTTCAGGCCTGCATTCAGATATAAACTTTTTAGAAAGAGCTAACGCAAAGCAAAATAGCACAAATTATCGGCACTTCAAGAAAAAAATCTGAAAAACAAAATTTTTCCCGAATTACCGAAATAAAAACCCAATACCAAACGACTAAAACTCGCAAAATACAACTTATTAAAAAAAACAGTGGAAATCCGCCTGTTTTGGACTTGTCAAAAAATGAAATCCATGGTTTAATGCCATCAACACTGCGATACTATCTTTGAAGGGAGCAAAAATGAGACTTGTAACATTCAAGCGTGAAAACACCACATCCTGCGGAATTCTTACAGACAACGGCATAATTGATATCCCCGCATCGATAGACCGGCACGACTGACCAAGAAGTGTAAAGCACATCCTAACCCTCGGAACCCCCTGCCTCAACGAACTCTATGTACTCGCAGACACCGCAAAGAATTTCATACCTCTTGACAGTGTAACCCTGCTTGCCCCGATCCCGCAGCCGGATAAGCTTTTGGCCCTTGCCGGTAACTACCGCAAGCACATTATCGAGGCGGGCCGAAAACTCGGACTTGCCGACTCTCCCCGGACCACAACCGTCCCGCGCCCGTTCTTAATGCCGCCCAATGTCGTCACCGGCACCAACACAACCATCCCCTGGCCGACATACAGCGAGCAGGTCGACCACGAAATAGAACTTGCAATAGTAATCGGAAAAACCTGCCGCTGCGTCTCGCCCCAGCAGGCCCTTGATTACGTCGGCGGATACACGATAGCAAACGACATATCGGCACGGAGCGTTTCGTTTAAAGAGAATCGCGCCGAACGGCCATGGGATGAATTCTATGATTGGCTAAACGGAAAATGGTCCGACGGTTTTTTGCCGCTGGGCCCGTGCCTGACAACAGCCGACGAAATAAGAAACCCGCAGGACATCGAACTAGAACTAAAGGTAAACGGAGAGACCCGCCAAAAGTCAAACACCAAAGAAATGATCTTCACGGTCGCAGACACCATATCATTCATAAGCCACATAATGACCCTGACCCCCGGCGACATAATTGCCACCGGCACGCCGGAGGGAGTAGCGATGGGAACAGGAAAATGGCTAAACCCAGGCGACCGAATAGAATGCACAATACAAAAAATAGGAACCCTGAAAAACAAAATAGGCCCAAAACCAAAACACCT
>JAIPFN010000188.1 GCA_021736615.1 Phycisphaerae bacterium
TCAAAGAGGCCAATGTCGGTTTTATGTTCGCCCCTATGTATCACCCTGCAATGAAGTATGTCCAGCCTGTCCGCAAGGAGCTCGGCTTCCGGACGGCGTTTAATATCCTCGGCCCGCTCGCCAATCCGGCAAGGGCAACCGCACAGGTCATGGGTGTCGCCGATGTTAAGCTAATGGACAAGATCGCCGAAATACTAAAAAGGCTCGGTATAAAACATGCTATGGTCGTTCATAGTGAAGGCCTCGACGAGATAAGTACGATGTCGCCTACGAAGATATTGCAGCTTAAAAACGGCCGGATTACTTCGATGGAAATTAAGCCGGAAGATTTTTCGATGGCCATTGCAAGTTTTGAAGACCTCAAAGGAGCCGACGCCGAAACAAACGCCAGGATCGTTCGGAATATAATAGAGGGCAAAGAAACAGGCCCGAAAAAAGATATTGTGGTATTAAACGCCGCCGCCGCTATAATAGCAGCCGGGTTAGCAGACAACTTCGAGACGGCAATAAAAACAGCGGACGAGTCAATAACCACCGGGAAAGCAAAAAATGCCTTGGAAATCTTAATAAAAATAACAAACGAATAATCCGACTTACGACTTACTACTTACGACTTACGAGGTGAAAAATTGATTGCAGTAAAAGTAAAAATTTGTGGAATTACAAATGTTGAGGATGCTTTGGCGGCTATCGAGATGGGTGCCGATCTCATAGGGTTTAATTTCTATACTCAGAGCAAGCGGTACGTTACTCCCGAACAGGCTCGTGAGATCATCGATAAGCTGCCGACTTTCATTGATACAGTTGGGATATTTGTAAACGCCGCCGGCGAGCATGTCAGGGCAGTCGCTGAAATGTGTTCCTTCAATTGGGTGCAACTCCACGGCGATGAGACCCCGGAGTATTGTGACGCGCTTCGTTGGATAAGTGCCAAGGTCATGAAGGCTATTCGTGTCAAAGACGCCGCCGACATCGAAAGGGCAAATACTTTTTACACAGACGCGATACTTCTTGACGCTTTTCACCCCGACGAGTACGGCGGAACGGGAGAAAAATTCGACTGGAATCTGGTCAGAAGGCTTCAGACGCGGGTTTTCCTGGCAGGGGGTATTACCCCGGAAAACGCCGTCGAAGCTGTCGAAGTAGGTGCTTACGGCATAGACATTTGCAGCGGCATCGAGTCTTCACCCGGCAAGAAGGACCACGAAAAAATGCAAAAACTTTTCGATAACATAAAACACGTAAGAATCTAATATTAAACCTGAAAACAGCAGCGTGGAGTGCAAGCGACATGCTAGCTCGTAGGGTGTACTTTAGTACACGCGTTCGCTAGAAAAAATGGAGTAAAAATATGATAGAAAAAGGAAGATTCGGGCAGTTCGGCGGCTTTTATGTGCCGGAGGTGCTTATACCGGCGTTGGAAGACATCGAAGCGGCGTTTTTGCATTACAAGGACGATCCGAAATTCGTCGCCGAACTCGACAATCTATACAAAAACTACGCCGGCCGGCCAACCCCGCTGTACTATGCGTCAAGGTTCAGCGAGTACGTCGGGTTCAGGGTCTTTATCAAACGCGAGGACCTTCTCCATGGTGGGGCGCACAAAACAAATAACACGCTCGGCCAGGGTCTGCTCGCTAAATACATGGGCAAAAAGAAGATCATCGCAGAGACAGGCGCCGGCCAGCATGGCCTTGCCACTGCAATGGTCGGTGCACTCTTCGGACTTGAGACAAAGATATTCATGGGTGCAGTAGACGTCGCAAGACAAAGCGTAAACGTCCACAAGATGAAGCTTTGCGGCGCAGAAGTCGTACCCATCACAGCCGGAACCGGGACGCTGAAAGATGCCATCAACGATGCCCTGCGGTACTGGACCAGCCACGTTGAAGACACATTCTACGTATTCGGAACAGTCTGCGGACCTCACCCGTTCCCGTCGATCGTAAGGCACTTCCAGTCGCCGATAGGCACAGAGGCCCACGAGCAGATCATAAAACAAACCGGTTCGCTGCCGGATATGGTTGTCGCCTGCGTAGGCGGCGGAAGTAACGCGATGGGGATATTCTCGGGCTTTGTCGACGACAGGGATGTAAAGCTGATCGGCGTAGAACCGGCAGGCCACGGCCTCGATACTGGCGAACACGCCGCAACTCTGGTCGCGGGCACCATCGGAATTTTCCACGGTTCAAAGAGCTATCTCCTGCAGGACAAAGAGGGCCAGGTCCACGAGACAGAGTCGATCTCGGCAGGACTGGACTATCCGGCAGTCGGCCCGGAACATTGCATGTTAAAAGACGCCGGCCGCGCACAATACGTTTCGGTCGAAGACAAAGACGTGCTAGACACGTTCCACCTGTTTACAAGACTAGAGGGTATAATCCCTGCACTGGAAAGCAGTCACGCACTGACCTGGCTCGTCCAGCAGAAAGGCAAACTACCAGCCGACACTACCGTAATAGCAAACCTCTCCGGCAGAGGCGACAAAGACGTAGGAATAGTAGAAGAGCATACAACCAAATAAAACGTAAATAAAAGCGAGGGAGCGCAAGCTCCCCGATCAGACAAAATATTTTAGTCAGGTATACAAAAACAGAAAAACTTTCCATTTCGAAAGTTCTGTTTTAAAAGGAATAAAAATGGCAACATACAAAGAAACATTCGCAAAGCTGGACAGGGCGGCACTGATACCTTTTTTCGTGATCGGCGACCCCGATTTCGACACGAGCCTTGACATTGTAAAATCAGCTCTGGACGCGGGCGCAGATGTCCTGGAACTGGGCATAGCATTTTCCGACCCTATCGCAGACGGTCCAACCATACAGGCCGCCGACATCCGAGCGTTAAAATCCGGTATGACGGTCGACCGAGCCTTGGAGTTTATTAAGCTCGCAACAGACTACAAACCGGTCCCGGTCGGACTGCTCATCTATTACAACCTCGTATTCCAGTACGGCATTGAAAAATTCTTCGCAGACTTCAAAGCCGCCGGCGGATCGAGCATCCTGATTGCCGACCTCAGCATAGACGATGCCGACGAAGTAATCCCCGCCGCCGAAAAAGCAGACCTCGAAACAGTATTCATGGTAACCCCCAACACCACAGACGACCGTGCAAAAATAATCGCTGAAAAATCCACCGGTTTCATCTATACAGTCTCAACGCTCGGCGTTACCGGTGCAAGAAGCGCATTGTCGGATATGGTAAAACCGCTGATCGCAAAGCTAAAGGCAATGACAGACACACCGGTATGCGTAGGTTTCGGGATTTCATCAGCGGACCACGCCAAACAAGTCGCCGACGCCGGTGCAGACGGAGTGATAATAGGAAGCAAAATAGTAAAGATGATAGAAAACAACCTCGGCGACAAACCGGCAATGATCAAAGAAATCTCAGATTTCATCAAAGAAGTGAAAGCAGCCCTGTAGAAAACCGCTGCCCGTTGCCCGTTGTCCACTGTACGCTGTACGTCTCTACAACTTAGAGTTGATCATCTTATAGCTTCGAAGCACTTCTGCGACTGCCCACGCCTGTGCGAAACATCCTTTCGGCTGCTGCGGGGCGTCACCGTCAAAAATTTCGGCGATACTGCCAAGGCATCCGTCTTCGTTGATATGTTTAATAAGCGGTTCGAGAAACTTGCCGGCTTGCTGTAGTGTCTTTTTATCCAGCCCATTAACCCACAAGTAAGCCTCGATAAAAGGCCCGATCAGATGAGGCCATACGGTTCCCTGGTGATACGCACTGTCACGACTACCCTGGTCTCCTTCATACCTGCCGCGATAACGCTTGTCCGTCGGGCTAAGCGTCCGCAGTCCGTAGTCAGTCAGCAGGTGCTCTTGAACAGTCTTGACAACCATCTTCTGTTGGCTCTTGGACAATGGCGAAAACGGCAGGGCGACTGCGTAAATCTGGTTCGGCCGCAAGCTGCAATCGATAGTTCCATCCGGCAAAACACAATCGTTTAGATAACCCTTTTCCTCGTTCCAGAACACCTTGCAAAAAGACTCCGCCACGACCTGTGCCCGGCTGCCGTAATATTCCGCATCCATCCACGTGTCGGCGGCCTTATCGTCATTATCCCGGTAATACTCGGCCAGGCTGCAAAGCCCGCTATACCAAAGAGCGTTGATCTCAACGGCTTTACCGTATCTTGGAGTAAATGATACACCGTCAAATTTAGCGTCCATCCACGTAAGCTGTGTATCTTCGTCACCGCCGGAAATAAGTCCGTCCTCGTCGGCATGAATACCGAAACGAGTCGACTTCTGATAGCTGTCGACGATGTATCGAATCGCCGGTATCAGTTTTTTGTCAAAAAATTCTTTGTCCCCGGTTTCCTCTAAATATTCGAACGCTGCGTTAATAAACCACAAAGAAGCGTCAATGCTGTTGTAATGGGCACTTCCGTTATAATCGTCGAAGCGGTTAGGGATCATTCCTTCGCTGATCGCGCCTGCAAAAGCCGCCAGTACACTTGCAGCCTGTTGATGATTTCCCGTACACAGCAACAAACCCGGAAGGGCGATAAAGGCGTCGCGTCCCCAGTCCATAAACCACGGGTAACCGGCAAGGATCGTAGAAAAAGTCTTACCGTCTACATCTCTTTGCACAACGAATTGCGATGCCGCCTCGCAAAGGGATTTCATGATCTCATCGTTTTTATATTTTGCGTCAATGATCTTTTTGTTCTGTTGAATTCTATGTACCGCGACATGAGGATTGAACTCGAGGATTTCATGAGACTTTTCGTATTCGCCAAGGCTTGCGCTAAGAAAAATGCTGCAATCGTTAGTAATGTGGGTATTAAAAATGCCCGGCGACCACAAGTCTTCTACAAAATCCTGACCGCGGCGTTTATCAATGCGATAGGCAAAATTGTACCACCATTGAGGGTCTTTCTCAAACCACATCTGAGAGGTTCGCAGGAAAAGTTCGCCAAGCCGAAGGTCTTCTGGGATAACGGCAAGACCGTCGGTTCTCCACTCTGTTGAAAGAAGGGTGTTTGATTTTTGCAAACCGTGAAAGCTTCTCATTGCTGCCAATGGGCGGATTGTAAAATCGAATTCGTCGTAAACATTCGAAAATTTATACTCAAGTATTATCGCATCGCGGTTCGGCAGGATATAAATGGATTTTGTAACATCGACCCAGTTCAGATAGTAAGTATAATGAACTCCGCTGTCTCTTGAAAAACCTGTAAGGTGCTCGTGACCCCGGCCGCCAAAGCCGCCCTCAAATTCAAAGCTCGAAAGCTCAAAGTCACCGTTTTTGCCGCTGATCGTCTCCAGGCAGCAAGAAAGAGACATGACACGGTTTTCCGGGGGATTCAATGAACCGGTCAAAAGACCGTGATACCTGCGAGTATTGACGCCCGCTGCCGTGCAACTGGAGAAACTGCCCCTGTTGTTGCTAAGCAGCCATTCTTTAGTGAGTAAATTTTCTACTTCGACTCCCGTAAGGGAGACCGCATTTTTATTTTTTTTTGCTTTAGGTCCCGATTTAAGCACAGTAACACCTTAGATTGAAATTCCTTTTTCGCATACCACCGGCATCCTGCCGGTATTAATTCGCAATACGTCTTACGCCCCGCGCCTAAACGGCAATAGCAGTATCGGCAGATTCCAGTTCTTCGCCGGAATTCAAATCTTTGACACGCTTAACGAGGTTGTTAAGAACGTTCATGTAATTGATGTATGAATCATACGGCGAGTCATAGGGACTAAAATACTTATGCACGTCACCGTCGGTAAAGAACTTGGTGCACATGTAGTAGAAGTGGTCCGACGTCTGCAACTTACGCCAGTCGTTCATCAGACGTTCGTTGCGAGCTTCCTTGATCATTCCTTCGATCCTGTACACAGAGTGCAGTGCGTTAGACTGCATCGCGTTTCCAAGCCATGCCGTAAGGTCTCTTTCCGCGTCTGCCCAGCTGATCATATGCGGTACGTCAACGACATCTACCGCGTCATACCTGTCGATAACCTCGCTCGGTGTCAGGAAGTTGTTGTCCGGGTTTTGCAGCACCTGGGCGGGCAGTTCTCTTACAAAATCAAAGATACCCGTATCTTCCCACTGGTGCTCGCCGAATGTCTCGTAGTCCATAAAAAGGTTGACAACATTTCCGTTGCCGTTGATCCGATTGACCCAACTGGCAAACTTGTCGGCAAAGAGGGGGTATTCCTTCCAGCCCTTGTTTGAAAACCGGAACGCTATGTCGTCGCTGAGCAGATAGTTCTTAAGCAGCAGCTTTATGCGTTTCGTTTTTGGAGGCTGATAAACGAAGTTCGGACTGCGTCCCCACAGGATCCTGTCTGCCCCTTCGGTAATTATCGCGTCAAAATGCCCCATCGCTTCGATGGTATTGGCAAGGTCGTTATTATAGATAAGCTCGGTATTGCGGAAAACCCTCGGTGTTTGACCGAAAAGTTTTTGTGTCATATCGACATGCTTAAACACCTGGTCGACAAACTCGCTGCGCGAATACAAAAAGCTCAAACTATGATAATAAGTCTCGGCAAGGAACTCCACGCATCCTGTTTCGGCGAGGGCGTCGAACGTACTCATAACCTCGGGGCAGTATTTATGGAACTGCTCCATCAGGGTTCCCGTTATGCTGTAAGATATCTTAAACTCGCCGCCAAACCGCTTAATTGTATCAAGCAGCAGACGATTGGCAGGGAGATAGCACTTGTCGGCTACTTTTCTGCAAATCGCATGGTTCTTGATCTTGTCAAAGTAAGAGTCAGACTTATCGAATACGGTATAATGCCTAAGACGGAAGGGCTGATGAACCTGAAAATAAAAACAAACTGAAGGCATTCTAAAATCCTCGCAAACTACAATAAAATAAATAACCTCGACCGCAACGCCGAATCCTTAATTTGTCATTTGTCATTAGTAATTCGTAATTATCAAACTGGCCGATAGGTCAGTTTGATTAATAGGCCGCTGCTGTCCGCATCACAACTTCACCATATACTTTTGCACAATTGGCGGCGGCATCTTCCCAGCGGAGTTTTCTGACCTCGAAGTTGCCGTGTTCCCGTAGTGTTATCTGAAGCGGCGGGTATTTCAAAACCGCAAGGATCTTGTTGGCCATCTCGTCGACATCCCAGAAGTCAACCTTAAGAGCATGCGTCAGGACTTCCGCCACACCGCTCTGGTTGCTTATAAGCACCGGTACGTCATGATTTAAAGCTTCGAGCGGTGCGATACCAAACGGCTCGGATACCGAAGGCATAACATAAAGATCTGCCATCTCGTAGACACGCTGAACGTCTTTTCCGCGAAGGAAACCGGTAAACAAAACCTTGTCGCCGATACCCATATCCGCGGCCATCTCGATAATGCCGTTCATCATGTCGCCGGAACCGGCCATAACGAATTTGACATTTTCCATCACTCCGAGAACGCGTTTGGCCGCCTGGAGAAAATATTCTGGTCCCTTCTGCATCGTAATTCTGCCAAGGAACAGGACAATTTTTTCATTACTGCGTATGCCGGTTCGGTTGATCGACTGAGGACCGTCGCCGTTAAGTTCTACACCGTTATATACAACTTCGCATTTCTCGCCGATCACACCGTACCGCGAGATCACAATATTACGGGTAAGGTGGCTAACCGTTATCACCTTGTCTGCCGAGTGCATACCTTTTCGTTCAATATCATAGATAACCTGGTTGACATGCTCGCCGCTGCGATCGAACTCAGTAGAGTGGACATGAACGACAAGAGGTTTGCCCGTAACTGCGGCAACAGCAATACCGGCAGGATAAGTCATCCAGTCATGGGCATGAATGACGTCGAAGTCTTCATGGATGGCAAGACGTACCGCAGAACCAGCATACCGGTGGATTTCATGGAACATATCTCCGCAATAGTCGCCGCTGTTGCCGTCGTTGGAATAATCCTCTAAATCCTCGAATTCGTTTAAAGTATCGCCATCTTTGCTGTAAGATAGACGTTTTTGTCGGATAAGTTCTTCAAATCTTTCAATATAATGCTCGGGCCTGTTATAGGGCTGAAGCATCGATTCTATCTCGTGGAACTGGACATTTTTCAGTTTGTCATAAACAACGTCAGTTCTTTCGTGTCCAGGGATCAATTCGCCTGGAAATCTCATTCTTGGTCGTCCGACAAGAGAACCGGGCGAAAGCAATTTCACATGCGTTGAGAATGCCTCGTCAATAGATTTCGGAAGCGCAAATATAACCTCCATACCCAGTTTGCTCATAGCTTTTGTTAGCCCGTAGCAAGCTGTACCTAATCCGCCGCTTATAAACGGTGGAAATTCCCATCCAAGCATAAATATCTTCATGTTGAGCCCCCGATGAGGAACGTACGCGTAAATATCGTCCGATCCAACTGCATCATACATTTAGTTACTAGCACAGGCGTCCCTACCTTCTTTTTCATTTTGTTGCGAAAATCCGGTTCGCGTATATTTTAAATTTCGGCATTACTGGGCTTAAACCTTAATAAAAACTTCTCATTTATGCTGATAATCATGTTTTTCGTCCCAAATTCGAGTATTTTATTTTTAAAACATCGATGATGCTTCTAAACGGTGGGGGTGGGGATGAGACGATTGTTAACCAGACAGATATTTGTGGTCTAAGCGGATTCTGAATGCCTACTTAAGGCAAGTAAGCAAACGAACCGCCTCGGTTATACGAAACGGCTCGTTTAATGCTTATTTAAAAAACCTTAGCGTATCGTCTAACCCTATAGATCCTGGGGTTTAAGAGTGCTGCGACGGTTGGCTTTGGTTCTTTCGATACCGGCATCAAGAGTTGCGTATACGGCATCGCTAAGAGCGGCGATTGCATCGGATGATGTCATCATCCCTTTACTCTTGACATAGGCTTTTACCTTGCTGGCTACTACAAGGACTTCTTTAGTCTTCTTCGGTGCTGCTTTCGGTGCTGCTTTTTTCTTAGTTACTTTTTTCTTGGCCATTTTTGGCACCTCCGTGTAAAAAGGCTTTTAAAAACATTAGGTGAAAATCCGTTAAATTCACCGTTCGAGTACCATTTTGCGCTCTATAGACTAGTTTGCAACAAAAAAATTGAAAAAAATGCAAAATTTTCCACTCTTAGGGCCTATAAGTGCAAAATTCTTATATTATCCTCCGGAATTTAAACGAATTTCAGTCAAATTCAGCTTTTTTAATCTTTTCAATTAATACACCCCTTACATATGACGATGAGTAACTTCAGTGGTTTTTTGTTGAATCCGCTGACATAGAGTCTATAACCTGAAAATTGAAACCATGATTTTGGAGATGTCATCATGGCAAATCGAAAGAAGAAAACACAAAACTCCGGTACCGCTTTAAAGGGACTTGTTACTGTTGCCTTTGCAGAGGACATTGAACTGGCAAATCAGTACAAAGAGCTTTTAAACGACAACGATATTCCCGCGGCGGTCAAAACACGTCCTGATCCGGATGTTTCATTTCAGGGTATAGCCGTCCTGGTTCCCGAAGATTACCTTGACGAAGCGCATATTTTGATTGAGGACCAGAATTCAATAGGTGATTTCTACGATTTAGCTTTCGGCGAAGACGATTACGATGATACCGACAAAGGTTTCTACGACACTGACGATGATTTCTAAGAGATTTCTGTCGTGCATGTTTGTTTTGATTTTAAAATAATTTCGAGGTTTTCGTTATATGAGTAAAAATGATACTGAAACTAATGAAGAAGGTTTTGTAGAGCGTCGTCAGGATACTGTTGAAAGACGAGTTGAAGTCGATCGACGCAAGAATATAGACGATACATATGAAGGGCTTTCCGGCCGTGGTAGTGTTGTTGACAGACGTTTAGGTATGGATCGCCGCAGGGGGCCAGGAATCCGCCGTTCGCCCGAAAGAAAAGCAGCAGAAGAAGGTGAGATGAACGATGAACAGTTCGAATTTCTATTGACGATAGATCGTTACAAGAGAGAAAACAAAAAACCCTTCCCCACCTGGACCGAGGTGCTCGACGTCATAAAGGCTATGGGCTACCGAAAGGTCGCAGACCCTCAGTCAATAAACTCATTTAAAGAGCAGCCGGATTTGCAGCCGGTAGGATAGCCGATGCAAATCGCAAAAAATTAGTAACTTACAAAAACCACTTTCTGTCCATCAAGAGAGTGGTTTTTTTGTAGGCTTTGGCGCTCAGCGTTTTTTTGAGGATTGCTTTTGCCTGCCCGACACCTATCCTTTGTGACAGATGTGTCACGATGACATGTTCGTTTTCCATCCTCTCGATCAGCCCGGCAAACTCGTCTATATGCATATGTTTTCCAGCATCGGCCCGGTCTCGGTGCTCGTCCAGAAAGAAAGTGCATTCGATGATGAGTATCTTGCTTTTGGCGATAAAGTCGATCTGTGAGAAGTCCGTATAGCTCGTGTCCCCCATATAACTGACGATTGGAAACTCCAGTGTGTAATCGATCTCGATCCCTTGCTTTTTCAACTCGACTATCTGGGGGCCTTTGAGTTTTAGGTATTCAGGTTTTAGCTTCTTGCGTTTTTCAATGATCGTATATCCCACCGCCCCGTAGTTGTGATTGACGGGAAATGCCCTTGCGTAGAGATTGCCCTTGATGCGGTGTTCGTCTCCCGGTTTTACCCCGATAAGGTCTACCGGTACCTCGTTTCCGTCCAGTTCGCCCCAGGCCTCGACGATCTGGCGGATCGGTGCCAGCAGATTCGCCGGCGCAAAGACTCTTCCGGCCGTCTGCCCGCAGAACTTGCGATGCGACAGGTAATATCCGATACCGGCGGCGTGGTCCATATGCCCGTGTGTAAGCAGCAGATTGTTGATCGGGATCAACTGGTCGGGTGCCTTGCCGATGTCAAAGCACACGTCAAGCTGCGGCATCCCAACAACCGATTCCTCACCGGCAACGGAATAACCGAGGATATCCATCTCATCAATAACAATCTTCGCAAGCTTGTGGCTAGGCATATGACCTTTCTGGAGAGTCGAAAATTTCAAAACAACAATACTAGCCCCAAACCAGCCTACAGTCAACATATTTTCACTTTTGAAGCAAACAAGTCAGCGAGTGTGTTTAGGCCAACACAAAAGCGCGTGGGCGCAAGCACACCGAATAAAAAGCCCAAAAAACAGCAAAAACGCTAATATTCCGACTCACGACTCACGACTCACGACTTACGACTTACGCAAACAAAAGAAAACCCCTGATCCTCAAATTGGGATCAGGGGTTTGTTTTTACAATATGTTCAAGTCTGTCTTATTTGCGTCTGCGAAGCATAAGTCCGCCAAAGCCCAGCAAAGCCAGAGTCATCGGCTCGGGAACC
>JAIPFN010000189.1 GCA_021736615.1 Phycisphaerae bacterium
GGCTGCCAGTTATTAGTACCCGGGACGGGCTTGACCTTGCATCGTATTACCTTTTGCATCTCATTAAGCAAGTTCGCTTCTCCGCCGGGCCTGGCATGCCAATAGTCATGCACGCCCGTTTGAGACGCGAACTTCAGACGAGGTAAAAGAAAATCGTATTTGTCAAGATCACTCTGCTTTGATCCAGCCGTAACTGAAGTCCCAGGCAAGAGACTCAAGCCCGCAGCAAGCCCTACGGTTTTACCGGCAACTTCCAGGAAACAGCGTCTATTCATTTCGTTATGATTATCCATAATTATCTTCCGTTTTATTGTTCTGTTTCGATCAGGAAAAACTTCGAGGCGGTCAGGCCGTCATTCTTTTCTATCTTGTATTGCCATGGCTCCTGGCTCGGTATTCCGTCGCCGTCGTCTTCCAGCAAAGGTGTTTCGGTCTTTAGAAGTTCCTGCTTTTCGTATAGCTTGTGAATATTTTTTGAAGTTAATGTAAACGCTTCAAGCAATGAAACTTTTTCGTCTAAGTCGGTGTCGGCTGCTTCGTCGATAAGGGCCGGGAGAAAATACTCACTGAATCGCGGACTGTACGGCTGGTCGCTTCTGGCTCCGCAAACGATGATCCTGTTTTTTGCGGTCATCGGCTTAACGACAAGGCCCGCACCCGGACAATCGAGTACGATAAGCATCTGTGCGGGTTTGATCTTTTTCAGTTCACCGGCAAGCTCTTCATGCGTCATGTCTTTGCCGGGAAGATTCAGCCGAAGTACCGAGTTTACAATATTGGCCTGACCAACGTAATAAAAAATAAACCTGTCATTAGATTTAACGGCTTTGGCCATCCCGGCAATAGTATTACGAAGATTCTCAGCATTTGATATCTGCGCGTTTTTACGTGCGAAAGATGTAACATCGACTAAAACCTTTAATCTATCGGCAGCAACACCGCCGTCATCAAGAAGCATTTTCCGAAGAACCATAACCGCCTTGTCAGCAGCCTGCCGCTGTTCAGGATCCTTATTTACACCGCCAACGATCATAACATAAGTATCACCGGACAGGTTGGGGTCTGCTGCAATATCGGCAATCGCATTGCCTGCTTGTAACGATAAAATTATCAAGATAATAAGCTTTATTTTCTTCTTCATGACCTTCATGCCCTTCATGGTTGTTAGTAATTCGCAAAATCCGCAGTTAAATTTCTTGCTTACCACTATACTGCTCCAGGATACATTCTTTCAACTTCTATCTCTTTAAGCTTTTCTCTTATCTCTCTGTGGTCCTCTTTTTCCTCTGTGGCAAAAAAGAAAAACAAGCCCCACTCATAAAAGTTGCAATCGGTATTCCACAAAACACACGATACTATTTTTAAACTTCATTAGTGTTCCTCTTTAAACCAGCCCGACGGATCTTCTTATGAACCAGCACAGGGTCAGCACAATACACAAAACGCCCAACAAAGTCCAGCCCGGCCATACGCTTATCATATGGCTGTATGTTTCGCCCTCTGTTTTGGCCTGGAACATTGATGCCATGTTTTCGACGTTATAAGTATCGTAATATTTGCCGTTAATCCGATCTGCAAAGTCCTTCAGGAATTTCCTGTCAAGGTCGATATTATCCATCTCGGTTTGCGGCATAGGCAGATCGACGGTAATTGTTTTCTTACCGAAAAAGACACCCCCACGCTGGGCCTGAACTGTTGCGACGATGGACTCTTCGGTTATATCGGCGACGTCGGCGACATAATGCCCTTCTTTCGACGGCGACATCTTAATAACCTCCCCTTCGATATCAAGCAAAACCGTAGCGCCGGAAACATACGAAAAAGTGTTGTCATAAACACATGCCTGGAACTGGACGATGTCCGGTCTTTGATCCGGTCTGTTAGCAAATACTTTCACCGATGACTGGATGTTTTCAGCCGGAAGAACATGCGAGGTTACCGACGCCATGAACTCCTGCAGCAATCCGCCGTCCAGGTCCTCACGATACCATCGCGATAACTGCAAAGTGTTGATAAAGCAGACGCGCCCCTTGCCGATTCGTTCGGTACAGAGGAAAGGGTTATCTCCGACCGTTGCAAACATTGCCGTAGCCGGTTTCTTCGCGATGTCATTATAATAAGGCGTAATACTGCCTGGGTATTTGCCCAGAGCCGCCTCGGTAATAACATTACTGTCAAGCCCTTCTGTCGTGAGTCGAACCGGGCCGGGCTTGCCTGATAAAAGCGCGGAAGTTAATCCCGATTTAAACATCACCGGCAAAAGTGTCCTTAAAGTTTTGCTGTTCCAGTCCAACGGCCCAAATCTTCCAATCCCCGGCAGGATAACAAGCCCGCCGCCCCTGTCGACTACAAAACCGTATAAACCGTCAATCTGATCGCGGGTAAACAAATCCATAGAACACGGGCCGAGAATTATAACATCGTACTCGAAAAACTCTTTGCGATTTTTCGGCAGCGGCCTATACCCGATATTATTTCTTGCCTTATTCGCGACAGTTGAGGATATGACCACATCCATGCTAAAATCCAGCTCGACCTTTTTGTCGCGTGACAATGCCTGCCGCAATTTGCCTATGCACGGATGAGCGACCTGCGAATATAAGAAAACCTTAACTTTGTCGCTGCCGGTTACTTCTATGTCGCGGCGGCGGACGTTATTGGCCAGATTAATTTCCTTGGCATCGCCGACAACCCGCACCGAAAGCGTGTGCCTTCCGAGGGTATCTGCACCGACCGCAAAGTTAACCGTGGCCTTGTCCGTCAGTTCGTCTGCCAAAATCTGCTTTTTGCTAATCGGGTAATCGTCCTTCAGCAGTTCGACAGTCACCGGTTTGCCCTTGAAATATTTCACGCCGATCTCGGCCTGGACGTGATAGGCAGTATCAAGTATGACCCGCACTGGTGAGCTTATAGATGTCACCGCCAAGTCGGGCTGATTTTTTCTTGATCCTACACCGATAACGGCTATCGGCAAATCTTTATTATTAAGAGGCAAATAAGCCTGCGGATCCTTGTCGTCGGCTTGTCCGTCAGAAAAAATAACGGCCCCGACAACCTTCGGCGATATCGACATGTCCCCACTGCCCGATTCTTCCGGAACCGCAAGAGTCTGCCTGCTTAGCGTAGCGACAACATCATGGAAATTGGTTTTTTTACCCCATTTTTTCAAAGACTCAATATTGCTCGCATTGTAGCAAAATCTATCGAATCCGAGAATATCGTATTCCGGCCCTTCCGTCTCTGCCGGGTTGAACGCTTGCTCGAAAAGTTTCGCCGACTCTTCAAGCCGGTTCATCTTTGAATCCTCTTCGGCAGACATGCTTTCGCTGGTATCAAAAAAGACCAGAACCGAATTCCTGACAGACTGCTTAACGCTTTGCGGACGCGACGGGTTCCAGATAATAAACAGCAAAAGTACTATTGCGCTGAACCGCAAAAGGTAAAGCACAGGTACCCATTTTTTTGCACCGGAAATATGTTCCGAACGATACATAAAAAACAGGATCGCGGCAAAAAACACCAGCATGCCAACTGCAATTAGATGTCCCGGATAGTCACTAAAAATCATTTTCGTTCCAACTGTTATTTAAACTCGGCTGCTTTTTCAAAGAATTCATTTTCAGACTCGTAGAACTTAGCGTCCGAAGCTTCTTCTTCGATTATTCCGTTTTCCAGTTTCCTGGCTTTTACCGACATCGACCAGAAACGCCGGGCCAGTTCCATCGCATACTTGCCCGGACCGTCTTTGCGTGTGATGCCGCCCTTAAGCAATGCAACCGCCTTCTGTTCTTGCGGTAGCCACTGACCCATCACCTCCAGAACCGTCTCGGCCCTGTCCAAATACGCCTCTAATTCCTCCGGCGTCATCGGACTCTTTTCCTTTCCAATAGCAATGGATAGCTCAGCCAATTCCTTACCAAGAGCCTGCGCACTTTCGGCAACCCTCTCGCTTTTGGTATGTTCAAACTGTTCTTTAAGACCCCATTCAGCCGACCTTAATCCCTGCGCCGCTATCGGCAGCAGCTTCAATGCGTCTTTAAGCTTCTTATCGCCGCCGTCCGGAGCATAAAAAGCTTCGGTAAGTTTCTTGTCGAACTTGTCCATTTGTTCGGTAGCATTATCTAACTGCTCTTTGGTCTTTTCATAGTCGAACTTACCTTTACTGCCGGGTTCCTGCATTGCTTCCATAGCAACGAGCCTGTTTTGCAGTTGCTCAACACGCCGGCGAAGAGCCTTTTGTCTGGCCTGGATCATTTTAATTTGATCCTGACCGGTCGCTATGTTATTGCGATTACGTCTATTGGCATTACCCTGAGCGTTTGCATATCCGTTGCCTCCGCCTTGGCCAGATCCATTACCACTGCCCTGGCCCTGTCCACTACCTTGCCCCTTGCCTTGACCTTCGCCCTCGCCTTCGCCCTTACCTTTTCCTTTCCCCTTGCCTTCTCCCTCGCAATCACACTTAGACTTACCCTCTGCCTTACACTTCGGGCAATCAGTCTCGCCATCCTTCTTATCTTGTTCTTTCTTATCTTTCTCCTTGTCTTCGCTTTCCTTCTTATCTTTCTCCTTACCATCGTCTTTGCCCTTGTCCTCCTGGCTGGATTTGGGCTTCGGCATTAGCGCTCCATCGACTGTCGGCTTAGCAGAATCATCACCCCCCGACTGACTATCTTCCTGAGCTTTAGACTTCGGAGATTTGCTCTCCGGCATTTCCTCGTCAGCCGTCCATGACTTCTCGTCCGACGTCAACTGGGCAAGTTGCTCCTTACCGGATTTATTCTCCATAAATCTCTCAAACATTTTTCTGAGTTTTTCCTGCTCTTCTGCCATTTCGGCAATCTTGTCGGCTAGCCCTTCAAGTTCCCACTCGACTTTGTCTTTGTCAAATCGTGTTAAGTGAACCACTTCTTCGATCTTGACAGCATCCGGTCCCGGCGGAGGAGGCGCTCCATCACCGGGCGGACAAATCTTCTTTTCCAATTCGACAATAAACTTGCGTAAGATCGTGTACGCCTTTTTTTCCGGCACAAGCGCATCGCCGGCCCGATGAGACTCCAACAATCCGTTAGATATACTGTAATAATCCAGCACCTCTTGAAGGATCGCCTTTTCGGGATCTCCGAATCCATACCGCGGATCGTCTTTGATAAGCGTAAGCTGCTCGCTGGCATATTTCACATCGCCGCTTATAGACTCCAGCTTCGAGCAATCTTCATCGGTCAGTTCGGCTTTATTGGAAATCACCCAAGTTTTTTTCAAAAACGCGCGAGTGTATTCGAGCACAGCTATAAGTGCGACATGCATTTTTTTCGGGTCTGGCTTTAATCCTTGCTTAGCCTGCCCCGGCAGAGGCGGCTTCATCTGGTGCCATCGCTGCACGTAAGGCTTGATCTCGATAAAATAAATCTCACTACCCGCCGGTTTTCTTTTCGAAATATCTTCCGTATTTATATCGGTCGCACCGGCATAAAACAAAACGTTGTCGCCGATGGACAAGTCGTATTCTTCAAGTTCGAGAACATGCTCTATTGTTTTCTTTCGAACACCTTCTCCGACATCAATTTTAACAGTATCAGGCGGTGCTCCGGCAACCTCGAAATTCAGATTAATGCTCTCCAAGCCGAAATCGTCAGTCACCTCAAAAACTATCGGCACGCTGGAAACATTCGTAGCCAGATAATCGCCAAGCGGCGAAATAAGTTTGAATTTCGGCGGCTCATCCGGCTTTATCAACACCTGCAAAGGCGCGATCTTCTTATTGGTAACACCAGCCGGGCTTGAAAGTTCAAATTCGACGAACCCTTCCTTCATCGCGACAAAGCTAAATCGAAATTGATTATTTACCGGCTGCGGCTCAACTGTCTGCTCTGTATCGTTCGGATCCGAAAACGGCAGAATTTTCTGCTCGGCCGTTGTGATAACAGGAGAAGTTTTTTTACCATTCGGCCCGGTTACAACAGCATTGCTCAATTCTTCAGTCGCATCAACCGTCAATACAACTTCCGAGCCCTTTACAACATCTAACGAACGCCCCTTAACTTTTTCTTCATAGGGCTTGACGATCAGGTTTCTGGTAGAAGTAACTTTCGCTGAAATACTTTTGATCTTCGGAACACTTTCTATAGCCACTTCATGTTTGGGGCTTTTCGCCTGCCCCGCTTCAAACCAGTAGCGATACTTCCCTTTGTCGGTAAATGGAACATCTACTTTCAGTATCGGCTTTCCAGCCTTGTCGTAACCTGTCTTCAGCGGAAGCATCTCAAACGTTTCTTCCTTCGGCTCTTGCGACGGATCATCCGCCTTCGATTCGACTGTGGTCATTATCAGTTGCCCTGATTCGGGAACTGTCCCTTCGATACGCACAGCCATCGTCACCGGAGAATCGGCCTCGGCGATAATATCCGTCGTGATCGACTCCAGCGATGTCTTCGGCAGTGGCTTGACATCTGCCATCGGCTGAGTAAGACGCGTCAAATACTTTCCGAAGTAAACATAGTTGTCGCGAAGAAACAATATTGCGACCATAAGACCGAAAACGATAACCGCCAAGAATATAAAACTAAGCCACTTTGAAACGGTCGACCTGAACTCCGAGTCCGCCGCGGCTCTGTCGACCTGCAAGACAAGCTGCTCTGCAAGGGTTTTCGAGTAAGGATAGTCTTCGCTGTTTTCGTGATACTCAATCGCCGTTACAAGCTGTTGGTCAAATTCGATTTTGCTTTCAATATAATTCGCCGCCCTGCTGCAAGACATATGACTTGCAAGATATTTGGTTAAGTTGAAAAGCAAAAATATGAGTCCGCCAGCTAGTCCGCCCAAGGCAACAATTCTACCTGGACCTGCAAAATTTATCTTATGGTCCAACCAGGCATAAACACCTACGTAAAGCATAACATAAACAAGGCAAATAGCGGCAATCCTCAACACTGCCTCTGTAACAAGTTTACGCCGTACAACCTTGACTCTGCCAACAAGCTCCTCAAGTTTTTCTTGTGTTTGTTTATTCATAATCGCTTCCCGCGTTATCTGTTCATTCGGTTTACCAGTCCCGCTTCGGTAAAAATAAGTAAGATTACCGCCCAGGCAAATATCTTCCAGAGTGATTTATAATTTTTGCCTGCCGTTATATCCGCAGTCGCTGCTGTCAGCTTTTTATTTTCAGAAAAAATATTATCGATAGCTCGCCCGACTAACCCTTCCGCCGGTCCCGTTATATCGGTTTCCCATTCGGGCAGATTCACCCCGGCATATCGATGCGGTTTCGCCAGCGTCTTTATCCAGCCCGTCCTGCCGCTGTCGTAAGGGACAATAAACGAATCGGCAATAGAGGCTTGCTGTTTGTCACCGCCTGCCGTCTGCACCCATACAGGTTTTTCAGATTTCGCAAATTCAATTTCCATCGCCGTCGCCGGCAGCAGAACTTTTTCACCGCAAGCGAACACGTGCTCGCTGATCTGTTTCGGAGAGCCAAGCAGATACCTGCAAAAAGCCACCGAACTGCCCGAGCGTGTAAGCGTAGACATCGAATCGTCGGCACTGGTATTGATCAGTATGCCTTTGCCGTTGGCGACGTGCCTGGAATATATGAAACCGTTTCCGTTTTTAAAACGCCACTGACAGACAGACTCGGGGTTATTGGTGCATTGATATGTCCCCGAAACAGTCACGTTGCCGAGCCTGTAATTTTCAAGAGCCTTTAACACCGAATCGAACTCGGCGGATTCGGACTCGCTGCTCCCTGCCGGTTTAGATTCTATGTACGTTCGCCTGGCGATATATTTATCCGGCATAACCGGCAAGATTCCCGCATCGAATAACTTCGACGTCACTTTCTTATCAAGCCCCTCCTTGACAAAAAATACCATCTTGCCGCCCTTTGTCGCAAAGTCTGTCATGTCGGATACCGGAATTTCCGATTCCGAAGGCATCGACGTAAACAGCAATATGTCTGCCCACTTCAGCAGCGAGCGGTCAAACCCGCTTAACAGCCTGCTCTTGACATTTATGATTTCGTAATGATTCATCGATGAAATGGTGTCGGCAGCTGTCTTTAGCAAAAACAATTCCTCGAAACTCTTACCGGTAACGACGACATTCATTTCGTTTTGCTGCGGCATTGAAATTGCAAGATAATATTTATCGTCAAGATCCAAACCGTCACCCTTTGAAAGCGACAATTCCACCGGAATAAAAACGTCGTCGTCTCTATCCTTGTCGATCTTTACCTGCACGGAATAGTGCCGCTGCTCATTACCGCCCAT
The DNA here is from genome assembly GCA_021736615.1 of Phycisphaerae bacterium. Next base: position 8,265 of record JAIPFN010000189.1, read on the forward strand.
CTCAATTTCCAGCCCCTTAGATTCGGCATCGTTAGTTCGCCCGGTCAAAATGCGTCTCTGCATCCCCTCGCCGTAACTGGCAACGGTTACGTCGATACTTAATTGACCTTCGCCGAACTTGCCCGCGTGCGCCGAAATTATCGCCGCGTTACCGGCCCCAGCCGCCGCGACATTCTTATACTCAACATTGTCCACCTCTAGCGATTGATCGACATCCTGAAAACTCTCCAGTGCCTGCTGTGTAAAATCACTTATTACGACAGCAGAAACTTCAGTATCGCCGCTGAGTTGCGACACTCCCACACTGACGTCGGAAACAAACCGCTGCGCTTTAATACTGCCGTGAGAAACTTTGAGCATTTTTATATGATTGATAGCAAGATCAGCAGTAAGATTATTCGCCCATCGACCGCTAGCCAGGGTGTAAATATTAAACGATCCCTTCTTCTCCGCGGAGCGAATATAATCTATCGCCTCCGATTGCATCTTCTCAAAGCTGCTCTTACCAGAATCGCTGTATAACATTGACGCCGAATCGTCAAGCCCCAGGTAATAAACATTATCAACATCCTCAGCCGGATCGCCGCTAAGTATTAATGGACCGGCAAACAGCATTGCTAACAGCACAATGATCAGGCAGCGGAGAAACAAAACTAAAAAATCCCGGAACCTGCGTCTCGATTGACTGTCCTTTTGACCGGTCTCGAGAAAACGCAGCATAGTAAACGGAATGCGTTTGAATCGGGGCTTGGCAAGCAAATGCGCAGCCAATGGACCGGCAACCGCTAAAGAACCAAGCAAAAACATCCACGCTGTAAAAGTCATAGCATCCTCTTTCGTTTAGCTAAATACGAGATAAGTGCTTTGTCAAGCGGCAAAGAAGTGTCAAGCAGACAATAGTCAATGCCGCTCTTTCCGGCAGTAGTCTCAATGTCCTTAATATACGACTCTACCCGCCGTCGATAACTCTCAGCAACCGACTGCGGAAATGTCCGCAGCGTTCGGTTCGATTCCATATCCTCGAACTGGATCAAACCTTCATAATCAAGATTCAATTCCTGCCTGTCCAGAGTATGCATAAGCAAAACGTCATGATTCAAATATTTAAGATGAGCCAGCGCCTTGTAAATATCGTCGACGTCGTCAAGCATATCCGAGATCAGTATAACAAGCCCGCGACGAGTAGTCATATTGGCGACCTTGTGAATCACGTCGGCGAGTCGCGTTTGCCCTGCCGGTTTGTTATGCTGCAAAGTCGACAGGATAAGATTCAGATGAGTTCGCCTGGAAGTCGGCGGTATAACCTTGGTGATCTTATCGCTGAATGTCACCAGCCCGACACTGTCGTTCTGACCGAGCATAAGATAACTCAAAGCCGCGGCAATGAAAGACGCATAGTCAAATTTCCGAACAGATTTATCCGAGGCGAAAGCCATCGATTTACTGCTGTCGACCATGATATATGCTGTCAGATTCGTTTCCTGATGAAACTGCTTGATGTAAAGTTTATCGCTCCGCCCGAACATCTTCCAGTCTAGATATTTCAGTTCGTCGCCCGGATGATAGTCGCGATGCTCACTATATTCGACACTAAACCCGTGAAACGGACTCGGATGCAATCCCGTAAACGAACCTTCGACAACACACCTGGCGACAAGGTCCATATTCGACAATTTACTAAGCATCACAGGATCAAGATATTTTCTACTCTGTTTCAATTCGCAACCAATCAATAAATGCTAAAGGCTAACGGCCAAAAGCTACTTAGGAAGCGGCACACGCTTGATCAGATCATCCAGAATCTCATCAACGCTTATACCGTCGGCTTCGGCGTTAAAGTTTACGATCACACGATGCCTCAAAACGAGTTTGCAAACTTTTTTCACATCTTCAAAACTAGGATTGATCCTTCCTTTTATAAGCGCTCGTGCCTTTGAACCGAGCGTCATATACTGACCGGCACGCGGGCCGGCTCCCCACTTGAAATACTTCTTAACCATATCGGTTGCAAAAGGATCGTCCGGCCGGGTTGCCCTGGCCAATCGCACCGTATACTCGATCAGCATATCGCTGACAGGAGCCATCCGCACGATCTCCTGAAACAGAACCATATCTTCCCTCGAGAGTATCCGCTTGACGTCAACCTTTTTGCCCGAGGTAGTTTGCTTTACGATTTGCTGCTCTTCTTCCGCATTCGGGTAATCGATATAGACCATAAACATAAATCTGTCGAGCGCTGCTTCCGGAAGCGGATAGGTTCCTTCCTGCTCGATGGGGTTTTGAGTTGCAAGCACAAAGAAAGGCTCTTCCAGTTTATATGTCCTGCCCGAAACTGTAACTTCCCGTTCCTGCATCGCCTGCAAAAGAGCGGCCTGTGTTTTTGGAGGGGTTCGGTTGATCTCGTCGGCGAGAACTACGTTTGCAAAGATAGGCCCCTGCACAAATTCATACCGCCTCTGCCGCGACTCGGGATCCTCCTGGATAATATCCGTTCCGGTAATATCCGATGGCATAAGGTCCGGCGTAAACTGAATACGGTTGAAACGCATTTTCAGAGCCTCCGACACCGAGTGAACCATCAGCGTTTTGGCAAGCCCCGGAACACCCATCACGATACAGTGCCCGCCGGCAAGCATACAGCAAAGCAAAGAGTCGAGCACCTCGTCCTGACCGACAACAACATTATGTATCTGCTCCTTAAGATCGGCATAACCCGTCTGGAGTCGCTCGGTCAAATTTGTGTCGCTTACTTTCACTTGTGGTTTGGTGGTGTCCCGCCCTTCGCTGATCTGTGACATATTACGTATCCCTTCTTTTTCGTTGCCTAAACTAACCGAAAACAGTCAGCTGATTAATAAAACAGCCCCGGCCTTCAGGCCAAATCCTCAATTTGTAATTAGTAATTCTCAAACCGGCCGCCAGGTCAGTTTGAGCTGGTTTATACAGTTTCCTGGTCGATCAAATGACATAAACAAACAACACC
>JAIPFN010000190.1 GCA_021736615.1 Phycisphaerae bacterium
TATCATACTCTGATTAAAGAAGATAATGATCCTAACACTAAATTACTGAATTGCTTGGTTCGCCATTTTCACATAGATAGCTCTTTTTGTGTTAAAGTTCCACAGCTTTCAGATTATTGGATTAAAGAAGTCTCAGGGCAATACGCAAAAATTTTCGATGACTTACAGAAAAGATATATAGCAATGCAAGGACAAATAGGACCATCAGAAACTCAAGCAATGATGGATATACCAGCGATTGCATTGGTTGCTAAACATGAAAGTCAAATAAAATTTTCGGATATTGTGGTTGATTCTTATGCTGACTTGCTTATTAATGAATTCAATGGTATAGACCCTGACCATACTAATGGAATAGAAAGGGCTAATATTTTACTCTTATCATCTTGGCTCAAAAAAACAGGACGTCTTGAAAAGACAAGAAAGAGACTTGAATCCATACTTAAAAAACATCCGTATTCTAGCCCTAGCGTGCATATGTCTCCTTATTATGCTTCAGGTTACCCGAGATTTGATACTTCGATGTGGTATATTCCATCCTATGACAATACCTTTGAACTTATTCGTGTTGAACTTATGGATGAAGAATTCTTATTGAATTATGCAAAGCAATTTGTTTCTTAAATAAAATTATTAGGGGAAAATATGTCAGACAAAGAAGCGATAAGGCCAATATATTCTGAATTACAAGGTTGCCTTGCTCAAGCACCAAAGGCAGAAGAAAACGCTAGTACAGATGATGAGCAAATCTGGGAACATTATAATTTAACTATTGATGAACTCAATGAACTAACAGGCAAGGACTATAAAAAATACCGTATAGTTCCAACGCAGGGGGCTTATTCATTCTTTTTACGAAAGGTTTTATTTTGGGTATTGAAAAATGTTCTAAGTGCGATAGTTTGCTTGACGGTTCTGCTCAGGCTTTTGTTTTTGGCGGCGAGGTTGTTTGCGGCGCATGCGATCAGATGCTGCGTGATGGTTATAATATTCTTGGGACCGATGCCTACGGAGTTGCGGATGATATGCCGGCTGGGGAGACGGACTGGGATGTTGAGGTGGCTAAGAAATGGCGTAAGCTCTATCTGCTGTTCTTTGTGCTTATGGTGATTATGAATCTTATATCGATGAAGGCTGGGCCTGTGATGCTCCTGCTGTATTTTCCGTGTGCGATGGCTTTCCTTTACTATTTCCTTTGCACCGCGAAACTTGTTAAAGGGTATTCTGCCGTCAAGACTGCCTTTACATGCATAGCGCTGCTGATCCCGTTGGTTTCGATTATTATCCTGCTTTATGTTGACAGTGATGTTTATAAGCGTATTAAGGAACGTGAGAACCCTGAGCTTATACCGGTTGTCGATGAGCGGAGTTTTTGCTGGTGGGGACTCTACTCTTTTATGCTGATTTTAATACCATTTTTTGGGCTGCCGCTTGGGATTCTTGCATTAGTGAAGATATCAAAGAGTGGGGGGATGCTTTATGGTAAGGTACTGGCGTGGATCGCGGTTGTTCTTAATTCGATTATGCTATTTATCTATGGAATTGGGATTGTTGGGAATATTGTGGGGCAATGAAAAAAGGGGACAGGTACAACCTGCCTTCGGCAGAACGTAGCCAGTCCCCATTTTTCTGCTGACGGGTCAGGGGGTTAATTGGGGTTTTGGGAAATTTGTTTTATTGCTGCTATTGCGTGCTCTGTCATTTCTTCGGTTACCATCAGGTTTGTTACTGCTCTTATTGAGTATTCGCCGAGGGCGAGCATTAGTATTTCTTCCTGGTTCATTTTTTCTATCAGCGTCTCGGCGGGGGCGGTTGTTTTGAAGAATATTATGTTTGTCTCTACGGTGGTCGGGTCGATCTCTATTCCCTTTAGCCCGGTCAGGCCTTCGGCCAGGAGTTTTGCGTTTTTGTGGTCCTCTTTTAGCTTCGGGCGGTTGTTTTGTAGTGCGTATAATGCTCCGGCTGCGATGATTCCGGATTGGCGCATGCCGCCTCCGAACATTTTTCGGAACCTGCGGGCGCGTTCGATTGTCTCGGCGGAACCGGCTAGGGCCGAGCCGACGGGGGCGCCGAGGCCCTTGGAGAAGCATACGCTTATTGTGTCGAAGTATTGGGCGTAATCCTTTACCGGGATGTCTGTCGCGGCGGATGCGTTGAATAGTCTTGCTCCGTCGAGGTGGGTTCGCAGGCCTGCATTGCGGGCGGTGTTTGTTACGGATTCGAGTTGGTCTATCGGCCAGATTTTGCCGCCGCCTCGGTTGTGGGTGTTTTCCAGTACGAGGAGTCTGGTCGTTGGGAAGTGTATGTTTGCGGGCCTTAGTGCGGCGGTTAGTTGGTCGGCGGTGAATAAGCCGCGGTCGCCTGCGATTAGTCTGCACATTACGCCGGACAGGGCGGCGGGGCCTCCGGATTCGTAGTAGTACGTATGCGAGTTTTCTTCCATTACGATCTCGTCGCCGGGTTGCGTGTGCAGGCGGATGGCTACCTGGTTTGTCATTGTGCCGGAGGGCATGAAGACGGCTGCTTCTTTGCCGAGGATTTCGGCGGTAAATTCCTCGAGCTGTTTGACAGTTGGGTCGGCTCCGAGTACGTCATCGCCGACTTTTGCTTCTGCCATGGCCTGGCGCATTTTGTCGCAAGGCTCTGTTACTGTGTCGCTTCTTAGGTCGATCATTGGATTCTCCCAAATGTATAATGATTATTGTGTTATTAAGGAAACCGGCTTTGCCGGAAGCTATTTTATTGAAAAAGTTACGTTATACTTTTGCCAGTTTTTGTTTAGACCCTTTATTACTCGATATGAATATCAGCATCTCAATTCCAACAGCTGTTAATATTGTAATAAGGCCGAACCAGTATGGCCAGTATCTTGTTAGATATTCTGCGAGGTAGCCTCCTGCGATTGCGCCGCTGGCGTATCCTGCGGAGATAAGGAGTTCGTGGATGGCCATGGAACCGGACCTGTTTGGCTTTCCTGAGACGCAATAATATTGGTGCGAGGCGTAAACGAAGCTTTGGCCGGCACCGATCAGGATAGCGGCTGTTAAGAGCAGAGGCAGGGATTTGCAATAAAGGATGATAAGCAAGCCGGCAGCGGATATCATCTGGGCGGAAATAAGGAGGGTAAGTTTATGATGCCATGCCTTGGATTTTCCGGTTAGATAAAAACCAACAAAATTCGCAAAGCAAAACACTGTTGTCGCGAGTCCGAATTGCGATTTTGAGAAGCCAAGGTTTTCAGTGAAAAGCAGGGCGAACTGCGTTTTGAAAAGAACTATTGCTATACAACCGGTTAATAATCCCAGGCGTGACATCGAGCAAAATACCGGGTCCAGGGGGTGTGCGGTTTCAATTGATTCCGGGGCGGGGCGACTATCTTGGATATTGAGTTTTTTTGGCTCACCAGCGGTTGAGATCGCGATGAAAGCTATTGACAAGGATACCGCAGTTGCAAGGACTGCCAATATTGGGTCGATCTGTATGATGTAGCCGGCGATTAGAGGGCTGATCACAAGGGCCAGTGACCATGAGAGATTGAACATTCCCAGTCGTTTTGAAAGTGCCGGGCCTTCATGGCCGGTTGATAGCCAGCCCATCATCGGCGGCCAGAAAAGAGCGAGTGTAAGACCGATGAAAATGTTCAGAATTGTAATGATCAGTATCGGGCTGATCGTTAGTTTGCCGGATGTGAACATCCTGCAGCTTATGTAGATCGCGGCAACCGATAAGGCGATAAACGCCGAACTGAACTGGAGGGTTCGTTTGGGGCTGAACTTATCGAGGTGCCTTGCTGCGGTAACGCATGAAATCATATATGCGACCGTAGCGAGGCCAACGCATAATCCTACATCCTTCTCCGATCCGCCCAAAAGTTTTACCACGAATGGCAAAGCAAGTGCCAAAATGCCCCCATGGGCCCCGCTGAAAAAGAACGTACCGGTTAAGAGGGGCATTGGGCTTTGCCCGGGGGTTAAAAGTTTTTTGATGTTTGATAAATGCGACATTAGATAAGAGCCTGAGTGTGACGGACTCTACAGGATTCTTCTTAGTATTGAGTATTCCGGGAGGTCTTGGTCTATTAGTATGAACCTTGAGTTGTTTACTTCTTCTTCGAGTTTGCCTCCTATTGTCGGCAGGGGGGTTGGCATTGTTATCTCTGTCAGGGTGCCGTCTGGTTTTAGTACTTCCAGTTTGTCGCCTGCTTTAATTTTGTTTCTTACTTCTATTTGTGTTTTGCCGTCACGTTTTTCGGCTAGGGCGTTTCCTAGGAACAGGGATTCGGCCTTCGAGAGGCTTTCTCCGGTTGAGTAGTCATCGTGGGTTATTTTGCCTTTCATGAAGCCGGTTGAGTATCCTCGGTTTGGGATTCTGCCGAGGAGGTCAAGGCCCTCTTGTACGGTGAACTGTTTGCCGTCGAGGACCTGACGGTAGAAGGCTACTGTCGAGGCGATGTAGTGGATTGCTTTCATTCGGCCCTCGATTTTTATTGAGTTTACGCCGCAAGCGGCAAGTTGGGGTACGAATGGGAACAGTGCGAGGTCCTTGTTGTTGAAGAAGTAGAGGCCGCGCTGGTCTTCGAATACGGGGTAGGTTTCGCCGGGGCGTTTTTCTTCGACGAGGGCGTACTGCCAGCGGCATGGGTGTTTGCACTCGCCTCGGTTGGCGCGGAAGCCGGTCATGTAGTCGCTTATTGCGCAGCGGCCGGAATAGGAAAAGCAGACCGCTCCGTGGATGAAAACTTCTGTTTCGATATGGCCGGTTACATGCTGCTGGATTTGTTTGATCTGGTCTATGGACAGTTCGCGGGCGAGGTTTACACGTTTTGCGCCGAGTTCCTTGTATGCCATGATGGTCTGGTAGCTGGTGGTGTTTGCCTGGGTGGATATGTGGAGGTCGGCGTTGAGGTTTAGTTTTTTTAGTTCTGTCAGGACGCCGAGGTCTGCGACTATGAAGGCGTTGGCTCCGAGGTCGTCGAGGGTTTGGGCGGTCCTGGTTAGCTTGTCGTATTCGTCGGAGAAGGGGTAGATATTCAGTGCGACGTAGCCCTTTTTGTTTCGGGCGTGGAGGTAGCTTAGGCCTTCGGCGGCGTCTTTTAGGCTAAAGTTTCCGGCGAAGCTTCTTAGCGAACCGAATTCGGATCCGAAGTACACGGCGTCTGCACCGTAGGCAACGGCCCATTTTAGTTTTTCGAGGTTGCCTGCTGGGGCAAGTAATTCTGGTTTGTTAGTCATGTTTTATCGCTTTTATTTATCCGCGGATTTCACGGATTAACACGGATTATATTTAAATTAAAAATCAAAAACTTCTTTCCCAGTAGATAATGTCATCTCTTCTGTTATCGTTATTTTTCATACCTTTATATCCGCCATCGTCTTTGGCATTAGGGCCTACAGAGTACAGGACAGCCCTCTTTTCGTCAAGTCGATACAATATATTGCCGTCAGAGCATGGATCCCTGGGCAGTTTCAGCTCAGAAGGCAGATCAGACAATTCAGAAGGATAGGTTCCATTTTCCAGCTTGTATTTTTCCAGGTCAATAGCAATATAACCAGCCCAAACGTATGAGTCAGCTCTTTCGGACAATTTATACGATTTGGACATAGCAGGTTCCATAATACTGAAAAATAAATTTCTCATGATCGGAAAGCTAAATATTGATGGTTCTTTTTCTTCAGCTATACCTTTTGCAGCCAGGTCTAACAAGTTTGCATAATTATCCCTAACATGTTTTTCATATCCTGAGATTGAACCACACATTAAAAACACCTGATTCAACGGGGTTTGGCGTGGAATTGTTTTCATGTTTATGAAACTTTCGTACCATGCGCAGTTTCTCAATATTTCGCCTTCAAGGTTTATTGGTCCTATACCTTTTTTGAAGTATTTGTTCAGTAAGTCACGAGCATTTTCCAGGTCAGTGTCGTTAATCTCGTTGGATGAAATTTGATTTATTGCAGTTGCCAGGATTCCGTAACCAACAAGCTGGTCAACGATGCTTTTGCCGTTAGTGAAATGTTTGGCTGATGCTAAGCGCATTTCAAAAAAATCAGTCCATTTCAGTTCTGCAATTGATAATCTTCTGCAGGTATCTTGATTATAATAGAGATGTTTAATTTGGCTGTATCCGCTGTCGGACGGCGAGGAAAAGTCAGATTTATTTGATTCATGATTAAAAGATAATGCAATTTTCTCATAGTATGCATTACAGTAATCTATTGATGCCGCTTTTTTAAGGTTTGAAATTGCAGGTGCATTGGTTCTGCACCAATCAGTGAGCTTTTGAATCTGTTGCTCATCAAGGTCCAGATGCTCTTTTCCGATTTGTTCATTTATTATGTTTTGAAGTTCTGTGTCAAGTTCAGAGTACTCTAATGCAGCCTTAACATAATAGTCCCATGCGTTTTCTTGTTGGTTTTTAGTTGCTCCGAGATTGTTGAACAGTTTTGTATAGTCTTTTTTGAAAAAGTCATAGTCGATGCAGCACCAGGAAGTATAAAATAGAATCAGAACGATTCCATAACGACAGCAGGGTACATAGATTTTTCAAAAAAACATCTCAAATCCCCACGGACTGAATTTGTGGGCAAAGCAATTCTGTCGGTTATTTGCGATGGCAACATGTTCTCTGAATTGTTTCATTAAAGAAATAATTTCTTTTTGGCAGTTAAAGTTGTTGATGCATAGTTGGATGTCTTTTGTGTTTTTATCTTTGAAATGAATTCTGAACGTGCCTAATCCCGGATAGCTGATCTTGATGAGATCACAGGCATTAATGCTTAATTGCTTGCGTCTTCTATGGAACTTAATCTTTTCATCGCTAATCGAAATAAATCCGCTTTTGTCGGTCAAGGTTAGACATATTGCAAAAGCAAATGCTGCGACTGGTGCTATGCCAAGTAATAGGACACCAGCGAATTCTACCGGTTCAAGTCCTTTGATAAAGAAAAACGGCCAATAGCACCCCAGCCATCCGACCAGCAGAATAATTTGGCTGGCTAAGATCAGAGGCCTAGCCGATCTACAGGTCTCATAGCGCCGAGGCTCAGGTCCCAGTTTGCCCGTTTTATCTGAACCTCGATTCATTAAATGATCTGAAATAATGTTGACCAAAATATAGCTTGTCAGGCATACTATAGTGAAGATTCCTAGCATGTTTTGCTTCTCCCAAATACTATGATTTTATCTCTATCGCTTTGTCCATTTCTTTTGCTCTTTTTTGCCAGTTGTGCTTTTGCATTGCTATTATACCTCTTTTTGGGGCGTTTTGCCATAGGTTGTTTTGTTTTTGGCGGGTTGCGAGGTGTTTAAGTTTTGCTGTCAGGGAGTCTACTGTTCCGTCGTATAGGAATTCGTCTGGCTGGAGTTTTTCAATGTCTGCGGTTATTTCCGGGTATGAGAGGCGGTTTGGCAGGACGGGGTATGCGCCGCTGGCGATTGCTTCTACCACTGATATTCCGAAGAATTCGTGGGTCGCTGTTGAGACTACTACGTCTGCGTTTTGCAGGGCGGATATGTAGTCCTGTCTGGTCGGCTGGAAGCCCCACTCATCTATTTTATCTGCGTAGTCTTTTTTGGCTTGGGTGAAGACTTCCGGGATTTCTCTGAAGTGTTCGCCTATTATGCTTAGTCTGAAGTCTATGCGTTTATTTGTTAATCGTTTAATTGCCGCGAAGAAGTCTTCGGGGTTTTTGTCGTGTTCCCATCTTGCCGCCCACAGAATTTGCAGGGGGCGATTTTGTTTGTCGATTGTCTCTGGGATGGGAACGTCTATTGGCGGGTGCTGGACGGTTGATTTTGCGCGGATTCTTTCGATTATGTTTTCAGGTGTTTCGACGGGGAATTTTCTTATGAATTTTTTGAGTTCTGCGGGGAATTCGTTTTTGTGGAACTCGGAGTTGAACCATATTCGGCCCGCGGCGAGGGCGGTGGTCATGTTGGTCACTACGTACTGGTAGTCGCGGTCGGATTCTACCTGGTTCGGGTAGGTGAGCTGGTTTTCGTGGAAGTAGACGACCGAGGGGATGTCGCGGATGCGCTTATCGACAAGGCCGTAGAATTCGGCGAGGTTGAGCATGTCCGAGCAGAAGATTACGTCCCAGGTATCGCCTTGGGCGAGTCTTTTGTTGACCTCATCGGCGAAGGAGATTGCGCTTAGACGCATTCGCCACTTCCATTTATTGGCAGGCTGGGTAAGCAGGTCCCACTGATGTTCGCTGCGGGATATCCAGCCGTCGAGGAAGGATTTGTGGCTGCCGCCGTAATATGGTTCTAATGCCAGTATTTTCATCCGGTGATTATAACCGCGGATTTCGCGGATTTCCACGGATTTTTTTTATCCGCGGATTACGCGGATTACGCGGATTTTTTTTTAATTAAACAGCACAGGGGTTTTGATGGGTTTTGCTTACAACTTATGATGGTCTTGCTTGTTTTTCTTTTTTGCCACCGAGGAAAAAGAGGAAAAGAGAGGGATAAGAGAAAATATTTATAAACGAATCCCGATAAATCGGGATTCAACACGGAATAAGGCGGGTTAATTTATTGGGATAGTTGCGGGGTTATTTCTTTGCTGGGTTTTGGTTTGCCATTTTTCTGCATGTACCGCATGCACCACTTATAGAACAGGACAGCGACAATGATTGACAGGGGGAATATTATCAAAGATCCTATTGTATCGTGGCCGTGGCCTTTCTTTTCCTCCATTAGAGTCATGTAGAAAAATGAGGGTAATGTGATTATACTGAGAGACATTGAGAAGAGATACAGGCTGAAAAAAGATGTGAGTCCTTTAGAGACGGGGGTTCTTTGGGTTTTAAAGAGCTTGAACAGGAATCTGCATATAATGAGATATAAAATCCCGGCTGCCGACATGGTAATTGTATGGGTAAGTCCTATCTTGTCGGAACTGTGAAATGATTCGGGAATGAAAGACGATGCGTATATCCATATATTTATTGCCGCGACAATACTGATCTGGCGGACGATGTTTGCGTTGATTTTTGACCATGTTTGAATACCAAGCCGGAAGAGGTAAATGCCGAAAACAAATGAAGTTGCGATAAAGAACATTATGAAGAATGAAAAGCTGTCATCCTCTATTAGCATGTTCCAAAGGGCCTGCAGGTCGGCTAAGATAATATATGCACCGATAACGAAAAGTAAAGCGGCGGTCAGCCTGGGCAGTAATTTGCCCGGTTTGGGTGCTTCTATTGTATCCATTATATCAATCTCCTGCTGATAAAGATTCCTTTAATGAAATTCTAATGGTAAAGGAAGAGAATTACAAGGATTATTTTTTTAAGCTTTAATTTTGACTAATATATATACTATATCGGTATTTATGTCGGATTTTGTTGAGTGTAGGCGTGGTTCTTTCAAGTATTTAAGCCCGGATGCCCGAAATAGTTAAAAAGAAAGATACCTGGAATTGTAACTTTTCCTGCTTTTTTGGCTTATTTCTTGCGAATTGTTGTTTGATCTGCTAGAATGGTTGCTATTGAAGCCGGGCATAATTGAGGCAAGTTTCACCAGAAGGAGCTTTTTATGAGTAGTACTTCTTCATACCTGGAAATTATTTTCCAGTTAATTAACGGCCAGCAGCTTCGTTTTTCCGAAGACGACCCTGCCGCTGCCGACGACATTTTGCAAAATATCATCCCGCAGAAATTTTTCTCCGACGATCATCTTCGCCTTTGCGGCGAGAGTTTTGTGAGCGGAATCAGCAAGAACGCGATCTGCTGGATGGTTTTTAAGACCCACGCAAAACTCGACTGGAATTTTCCGCAGCATTTCATGGGAGCAGAGGTCCTTACCAAAGAGCGGTTTCAAAAGGCGCTGGATACCGAGCTTGACGGGATTAAGAAGCTGATGAAAGATGGCAAACCGGGTAAGCCTGTTTCGATGTTCCTTGAGCTTATGATGCGGGACGGGGTTTACTGGCACCTTCGGATACATTCCGAGACGCTTGTGCGGATGGAAAAGATCGAGATGAGCAAGATTATCCGCGAACTGACCGGCTTGCACGCAACAGGCCCGGAAGGCGGCGGGGTGCTTATCAATATGAATAACGTGATGTCGTGGAAATCGTTCCCCGGAGCGATTGACGAGACGATGAAGTCCTGGAAGATGAACATCGCAAACACAAACTGACCTTTCGGCCAGTTTGTAATTACGAATTACGAATGACGAATTACGAATTGAGGAAACCGCCTTCGGCGGAGGCTTTTTTATTGACGTTTGGTTATGTTGGGGGTTATAATTGATTTTAGTCTGTTCGCCAGGGGTGGCATTTTTTGCCTGAGAAATACCCTTTGAACCTGATCAGGAAAGGCTTTTGATTGAATTCATGGCCGACCTGCGTAGGGAAGCGACGTATTTTACATGTTTTTGTAAGGTCGCTTTCTATTTTAGAAGCGATCTTTTTTTATGGAGTTTTATAAATGTCTACCCAACTTGAAATAGCAAGAAGCGGTCAAATCAGCGACGCGGTTAAATCTGTTGCTGTTATCGAAAATCTTGAGCCTAAGTTTATTCGTGACGAGGTTGCGGCTGGGCGTGTTGTTATTTGTGCAAATAAGGTTCACCTTGCAGACAATCTGGTACCGGCAGGTATCGGCAGGGCACTGACGTGTAAGATCAATGCTAATATCGGGGCGAGCGATGTTCGTTCTTCTTTGGATCGTGAGATCGAGAAGATGAAGATGGCTATCGACCTTGGTGCAGACGCTATGATGGATCTTAGTACCGGCGGCGACCTTGACGAGATTCGCACGAAGCTGCTTTCGCATTGCACTGTGCCTTTCGGGACGGTTCCGCTTTATGAGGTTATCACCGACCGCAGCGTTGAAGAGATCGACCGGGATTCGATTTTGCGAGTCGTCGAAAAGCAGGCAAAGCAGGGGGTTGATTTCTTCACCATTCACGCCGGTATTCTTCGCGAGCATCTTGACCTTATCGGCAATCGTGTTTGCGGTATTGTCAGCAGGGGCGGGTCGCTTATGGCAAAGTGGATGCTGCATCATAACAAGCAGAATCCGATGTTTGATATGTTTGACGATCTTTGCGCGATCATGCGTGAGTATGACGTTTGTTTTTCGCTGGGTGACGCACTTCGTCCGGGCTGTATCGCAGACGCTACCGACGAAGGACAGATCGCCGAACTTCGCACGCTTGGCGAGTTAACCCAGCGTGCGTGGGAGAACGGCTGTCAGGTCATGGTAGAAGGGCCGGGGC
>JAIPFN010000191.1 GCA_021736615.1 Phycisphaerae bacterium
GTGTGAAGGTGTGAAGGTGTGAAGGTGTGAAGGTGTGAAGGTGTGAAGGTGTGAAGGTGTGAAGGTGTGAAGGTGTGAAGGTGCGAAGGTGTGAAGGTTAAGAGTTGGGGCGAGTGGCAGCGGATGTGTGATGGCGCTGAGGTGTCGAGGTTGCGGGCTGGGCGGATTGGATGAAGAAATCGATTGCCGGTAGATGAGAGCCTGGGGTTTATGTGGGGGTGTTTGTGGTGTCTTGATTGGTTTGGGGGAAAGGTGCGTTTCCAGCTGATCAGGGGTATTTAGCTGGTTAGGCTATTTTCTTGTACGCTTGGGGTGCGAAAATGTAAGTCCTTACTGGCAATGCACTTAAGGCCTATTCTTTATTGTTTGACTCCTGTTTATTTTTCGCTTATAACTCCTTGCCTGCAAAGGGTTTAATTCTGGACCTGCTTTTTTTATTGCATGATCTGCCCCGATAGGTAGGGGTTTTTGATTTATAATTTATGATTTATGATTGATGATTTGTTTTTGCTAAGTTCATTCGGTGGGTAAAAGAAAAGCGTTTTTACCCACCCTACCTGGCTACCACCAGGCACAGGACTGGCACAGGGATCAGCAGGTAACGATACAGCAAGCAGAGTGATTCCTCTGTCCGGCTTTATCGCAGGCAATTTAGAACTTGTCTTTCTTTGACCTTAGTTTTGCAATTATTTCATCCGGTTGAGCATCCGGCATTCCCAAAGTTTTTTTTATTGCCGGGTCATCAGACCGCAGAAAGATGTTTGATGTCTTTTCGCAAGCAATGGTCGACGGCATTGCAGGGGGTGTGGTTTGAGGATCAATCGTTAGTGCGAAGCGGTAATTTTCCTCCGTATAGTCATGGCCAGGATAAACCAGCGTATTGTTCGGCAGGTCGGCTAGCGACGAGAGGGACTGCCACATCGTTTTTGCATCGCATTCGAATATCCGCCCGCAGCCGCCGATGAACATTGTATCGCCGGTAAAGAGCATCCCGGCGGCATTGGCATCTGAAGGGGCGACATAGTAGCACACAGATGATGAAGTATGCCCGGGCGTGGCGATGACTCTAATTTTCTCGCTGCCAAAATCCAGTATATCGCCTCCAGTGACAAGCCGGTCGGTCTCTGGGATTCTTTTTTTGTCGGGGCTTATTATCGTACAGCCGGTTTTCTTTTTTAGCTTTTTCGCTGCCGACGAATGGTCGTAATGATGATGTGTTATAAGAACCGAGTCCAGCCGAAGCCCTCTACTGTCAAGGGCCTTCAGAATACCGCAGCTATCGCCGCAGTCAATAGCTACGGTATTGGTTTGGTCATAGAGAAACAAATAAAAATAGTTGTCTCCAAAAGCTTCGATTGTGATTACTTCACTCATAAGCTGTATTATTCATTTTTCGGCTTGGAATTCAAATACAATTTCCAAAGTTTCTCGATCTTTGAGTGGTCCATCAAACCCTGTTTGTTTTCCAGTGCCTTGCCGGACTTTAATGATAAATCCCCGTTTTTGGCGTCCTTAAACAGCGGGTCGGCTATTATCGTGTTTGCCGGGATCTTGATGTCTTTGGTGTTTTCTTTGTTGTTGTAGAATGTGTTTTGCAGGAGCGTGTTATTGTTTTCACCATTGTCGGAGTAGACTATTACACCGGTTGGATTGTCTTGTATGATGTTGTCATTTATTTTCAGCCTGCATGAACCCCGCATCGCAATCGCGGCGTATTGAGATTTAAGAATAACATTGTTTTCGACAATCACATTCGCACTTGCAAAGCCGCTTATGCCTACACCGTTGCCGATCAATACATTGTTAGCGACGCGGCCGCTGCCGGTTCTGTTGCCAAGATAGACGCCGCGGTTTGCATTATTGACGATAAGATTATCGAGCATGTTGAGTTTGCCGCCGGTGCTTCTTACCGCGTGTTTGCCGGAGTTAGCGATATAGTTTCCGATCACGTCGGCAGAGGCACCGGAGTAAAGTATTATCCCCTGGCTCTTGCACTTGGTGATCACGCAATTGGTCATCACCCCTTCGGTTCCTTCGCTGAAACAGACCGTATAATCAAACCCGTCAAACTGGCAGCTATCCAAATACATCTTAGAGAAACCGTAGGCCCGGGCAGCGGTCGGCGACTGGCGGAAATTTCCGAGCGGGGCGAACACGCAATCTTTTATCGTGGCTTTGCAATCCTTAACAGCAATGGCCGAGGCATACTCAATACGGTCGCTTGTGGCGAGCTTCCACTTGATTGTAATACCTTCGACAGTAACGTCACCTTTGCTAGCGGTATCGATAAACAAAGCAGGATCATTGGCGGTGACCTCAAGGACGCATTCGCCTTTAGCCTCAGCTTTGAGCGTAAGGGGCTTTGTGATCTTGATCGGCTCTGTGTAGATACCTTTCGGCACTGTAACGGTTGTATTCGGTTTCGCATTGTCTATTATTGACTGGAGGCTTACAGCGGCTTTTGGATTTGAATATATCTGGAGAGACTCATTAAATTCTTTTAGAATCATATCCCGAATTTGGGCTGGCGTCATCTTTTCGAGCTTTTTTAAATTTTCTTCGTATTTGGCTAAAAATCCGCTGCCTGCACCTGCAACGTCAATTTTGTGCTCTATGGCATACTTTGATATTAGAAGATGGTTACGGGTGAACAGGATTATTTCTTCAACGAGTTTTGCAAGCTCTTGACCTTCTGCGTTTTTCCAGCGGACAATCCTTATGTTCATTTCCTTTATGCCCAACTCCTCGGCTGACATTGTTCTGGAATCCTGCAATCTTCTTAAAACTTCCTTGATATGAATATCCAGCTTCAAATCTCCATCCTTGACGATCAGATCATAGAAAATCCCAGTATTATACTTTCCACTCGACACGATTAACACAACATGACATTTCCTGTCTCCGGTTTTTCTGAAATCTACAAGTATAGGTTCTGCGACAAGATTTTCACCCTTGCAAAACATATCCGATTTTGCCAGTTTCGTAAATTCGGCAAGCTGCTCGTCGTTATCATAAACAACAGCCTGACGCATCAATTCAACATCACCGGTCCGGGTCGCTCGCCACCACTTAGCAATAACCTCGGCGGCCTTGGATTTGTCTATGGTGACTTCGTCAGTAAAAACCACTTCCTTAAACTTCAAATCCCTTGCCCATGTCACCAGAACGGTTTTAGTTCTCTTAACATCATCAGCTTTCATACTGGGATCGGACAAAGTAACCTGAAAGATTTTCTCCGACCGCTCCTTAATTTCCGCTAGTGCAAAATATAAATCTTCAAAACTTTTGATCTTTTTACCGGCCAGCACTAACTCGCCATCACCATAAACAAGAGGCACGTATTTCTGATTATCTAGTACAGATTCTGAATTTGCAGGTTGACTGCCTTTGGTATTCATCGCAAAACACAGCGGCAGCACGGCGGCAAAGATCACCAGCATTGTAATTACTACTGTCTGCCAGGCCGGTTTGGATTTGCGGCTTTCTTCTTTGCCGACGAGGCGGGCAATGCGATCGAAGAAGTTTCCGCCGGTTGCGGCGACTGCCAGCCGCCGGTTGGCCGCTTTTATCTCTTCCATAGTTGTCAGTGCCCTTGCATACTTAAGGCTGTCGCCGGTAACTCGAACGGCGATATCGTCGCAGCAGTTCTCGCGTTCTGCTCTGATCTTTCTGGAAACATACCAGGCGGCCGGGTGATAAAACAATAGTATGTCAATTGCCGTCTGGATCAGGTTGACAAGATAGTCATTGCGCTTAATATGAGCAAGCTCGTGTGCCAGTATCATTTCAAGCTGCTCGGCAGACAATCCCGTCAGCGCACTAGCCGGCAAAAGTACCACGGGCTTAAAGGCCCCGATAACGGTAGGCACCGTCACCAGCGCAGATTCGACTATTTCTATCGTACGCTTAACTGCAAGCGACCTTGCAAGCCGGGCAAGCTTATCGGCTATGAGATCATCAACAGGTTTGACCATAACCCGGCGTAACCTGCGAAGCTGGGCCCATCCCCCAAGATGCCACACGCTAAGAACCAAAACCCCGACAATCCACGCAATCGCAAGGTATGGTCCTGCGATCTCGATCTTCTCGCCGATACTGGAAGCGTTTGCGGCGGGCTCATCAATGACAGTAACAACGGGCACCGCTACAGCCTCGGCAACCTCAGACACGACAGCAGGGGCAGTTAACGGCATTTCGCTGGAAGTAACGACCCCGGCAGGTATCTGAGATACAGGCCCCTCTGGAGCAGCGGCAGGGGCAACCTGTTCAGCGCCGCCGGAGACAAAGACCGTAACAGCGGCAGCGATCACCATAAGCAGCAAAGCCGAAACCGCAGCATTATAACGCACCTGCGCCCGGCGATTCCGCAAAGCGACCATAACTACAGCAAACAAAATCGCGATTACCGTACACTGCCATAGCGAGTGCATAATCGCAAAACCGATCCGATTGACTATTGGATTATCCAGTATTTGTTGAAGTGACATCATTTTTCTTCTCCTTCCAGCTCATCGAGCATTCTCTTTATCCGCTTGAGCTCGGCCTGAGGAACCTGCTTTTCCTCAAGTGCCTGCATGACCAGCTTCTGAGCCGACCCGCCGAACGCCTTGTCGACAAGATCGGCAGCAAGACTTTTTTGCACGCTAGCCTCTTCGGCAGCTGCACTATATATATGTGTCCGTTGCGAAGTGTCGCGGGTAACAAGCCCCTTTTCAAGCATGATCTGCATGAACTTAAGCGTGGTCGTATAGCCGGTGTCCGACTCCTGACAAACAAATTCGTTCACCCGCCGAACACTGCTGGGGCCGTGATCCCACAAAATTCGCAAAATCTCAAGCTCCCTGTCGGTCGGATTACTTGCCTTTTGTCGTGCCATATTTTTCTCCTTGAGAAAACGATTCCTAATGACAAAAACAATTGTATTTGAAAATCTGGTTTTAAATTGCCCGGTAAAAATACTCAACAGATTATGACAATCTATCCTTCTTCCTGCAAAACAGGCTGGCGACGCAACCAATAAACGCACCAATCACAACCCACTGAATGAGACCTGCAAGGATTAAAGGCAAAATATTAATGGTCACCCCCATAACTTTAAGCAGCAGAACACCAGAATAATTCAAATAGTAAAACAGCAGCATCAGTGCAAAGCTGACATCTTGATCGTTTATTCCATGGACCGCGTCAATAATCAGCAACACCGCACCAAACAACAAATGCCCAACCACCAGAGCCAAACTTACTTTCAAAACCATACGCTTCATTTTATTCTCCAATCTGCCCATTGCTGCGAAATCCATTCCCCAGGCAAGGTTCAAAATGCAATACATCGCATAATCACAGAATAAAGTATACGAATTCCTTCGTAATGTCAACGAAAAAATTCGTACTTTAAGAAAAAAAACGAGACAAGGCCCTTAAGTCCTTATCTGGGGAGACTTTACAGAATAAAAAAACTGACCGCTAATCGCTAATTGCCAGTCGCTCCTGACCTATATCTGCCAGTTGACAGGATACCGTATCCTGGCCGGAGAGATATCGTGCAGTCTGCTAAGCTTTTCGACTAGTTGCGTAGCTCTGGAGATCTGGAGATTTGTAGGGTGAGAATTTCCGGCATCATTGATGATGCAGATACGAATGATTTTTTGGCCCTGCTCGATATCAAGCGAGCACGGTTTCTGGCTTTTCCATTTGCTGGTAGCTTCGATGAAACCCTCTTTACCGCAGCCTGCGTTACCTATCGCAAAGTGAAGCTGGCTCTTGCTGTTGCTTACGAGCCTGTCAAAATCACATACAGAGTCGTCATTACAATAGACCTCGACGCCATCCCAGTCAGTGGTCTTGCCGCCCTTGGCGATGTCTGTGCGAACCGGTGCAAGGACGCTAAGTTTTTTAAGTGAAAAAGGACCGTCGGCAAGCGGCTGATCATCCAGTGCTATAAGGACAAAAGCCCCGATCGTCATGGATACAACGAGAGCACATATTACTTTAAAAGTCCTGTGTTGGTCTTTCATACAAACTAATTCCCGGAACGTAGATTGCTGCATTGTCATTAAATCAATCATCCGGTTACCCCGGATTCTAAGACTAGTATCGGTCAATTACACGCCAAATATTAAAATTTTAAGAAAAATTATTGATACTAAAAAAAGCCAAAAAAACCGTGACAAGCCTGTGAGTTTTAAGTTACTGCTATTAATCACGTTACAATATTTTAGTCCCAGAAAAATCGCCGCCCTGTTAGTGATATTTTTCGCTAATTTTAAAGTCACAGCGAACTTCGAAAGGTTATCAGGACGTAAACGGAAAAAAACTGCAATATATAAAATTTAAATTCCAATAAAACGCATCAACACAATTAAATCTGAACAAAAAAATCAATATTTGATAACCCGCAACATAAATTCCGTCACAACATTAATTATTTAGAGTTAAAACTCTTTCCTTGACAAAAAATCTTTGATATCTATACTGATAAGTGCGTTCAAACCGCTTATAACTATTCACCAAGAGTTCCGTATGTTAGAAAACGCTCATAAAATCTTAAAGCAGTACTGGGGGTACGATGAATTTCGTCCCTTTCAAGAAGAGGCTATCGTCAGCGCGATGAGCAAACGGGACTCTATCGTCGTTCTTCCAACCGGCGGCGGCAAATCTCTATGCTTTCAGGTCCCCGCGGTCGCTATGGACGGCCTGACAGTAGTGATATCGCCATTAATTTCCCTCATGAAGGATCAGGTCGACTCGATGCAGCAATGCGGAATCAACGCCGTCCGCCTCGACAGCACCATAACCGGCCCGGAAAGAGAGTACGCTCATAACGCGATCGAAAACGGTACGGCAAAGCTTCTCTACATCTCGCCCGAGCGAGTAATGCAGAACGGCTTTATAAACTACCTCAAAAACCAGAACCTTTCGATGGTAGCCATTGACGAAGCACACTGTATCAGTATGTGGGGCCATGATTTCCGGCCAGAGTACAGGGAGATCGGAAGCCTCAAGAAAATGCTCCCCGGCGTTTCGATCCACGCCTTTACAGCGACTGCGACAAAGCAGGTTCAGGACGATATTCACAAGCAACTCAATCTTGATAACCCGAAAATACTCGTAGGCTCTTTCGACAGGCCCAACCTTATATATAGAGTAGAACCGGCAGGCGACCTCGACGACCAGGTCTGCCAGGTTCTCAAACGCCATAAAAACGAGTCGGGGATCATCTATTGCATCCGCCGCAAGGACGTTCAGGAAATGCACTCGATGCTTTCGAGTCAGGGATACAAGTCCCTGCCCTACCACGCCGGCATGAGCGACATGGCAAGAAAGCTCAACCAGGACGCCTTCATCCGCGAAAAGGTCGACATCATAGTCGCCACCGTCGCATTCGGAATGGGTATCGACAAATCCAACGTGCGTTTCGTCATCCATGCAGGTATGCCAAAGTCCATCGAACACTATCAGCAGGAAAGCGGACGCGGCGGACGTGACGGCCTTGAAGCGGAGTGCTGCCTGTTCCATAAGGGCAGAGATTACGGAACCTGGAAATATTTTACCAACGAAATGGAACCTCAGGCCCGCCAGATCGCCTTAAACAAGCTTAACTCGATCTACGGTTTCTGCACCAGCGGAGTTTGCCGGCGTAAATCCATCCTCGCGTACTTCGACCAGAAACTTGAAACCGATAATTGCGGCGGCTGCGACGTCTGCCTCGGCGAAGGCGAGTACATGGAAGACTCACTGATAACCGCCCAGAAAATACTCTCGTGCGTTATCCGCCTTGAGGAAAGATTCGGATCCGACTATACCACGCTAGTTTTGTTCGGTTCAAAAGACAAACGGATACTGGAGAACCATCATGACGAACTTAGCACATACGGTATTCTTAGCGAATTCACAAAAGGTAACATCCGCGACTGGGTCGAGCAACTCGTCGGGCAGGGTTACCTGGCCAAAACCGGCGACTACAATGTTTTGACAATGACCACTGCCGGCTGGGAAGTAATCAAAGGTAATATTCGCCCAAGACTTCTGGAACCGCTCAAAAAGAAAGAAACCCGCAAAACGACTAAGACAAAAGCAGAACAAGCCTCATGGGAAGGCGTCGACAGCGGATTATTCGAGGAACTTCGCGATATCCGCAAAATAATCGCAGACAGCAAGGGAGTGCCAGCTTGGTTGGTATTCAATGACGCATCACTAAGAGACATGGCCAGGAAACGCCCTTCTACAGGCCATAGATTCCTGGAAGTACACGGTGTCGGCCAGAAAAAGCGAAAAGACTACGGAGAAACCTTCGTAAAAGCAATAACAAGATACTGCCAGCAAGAAGAATTGGAGATGGACGTCAGCGAAGACTCTCCTCCACTTCAACAGGCAAATCGCAAAGGATCAAAATTCGGGCAGTATGCTCCAAGGACATCCGATTTTGACTTGTAAAAAGTAATAGATGACTACCCTTGCCAGAAGCTACATTTACTCAAAAGGAACCTGATAAGGAAGGCTAAGGGCGCAAACGCTGAAGAATCTGCAAGTGCCTCTGAAGAGCTTAGTGCCCAGGCAGAACAGATGAACGGCATTGTTCAAGAATTGTCTGCCCTGGTAGGCGGTTCTTCACAGGGTAATACAAGCAGGCCTGCAAAGAGCCTGAAGACTTCCGACCATACATTCCATCAAATAGCCTGTGGAAAGTCAAATGTTAAGACTACAAAAAGTGAAGCTGAAAAGTCAATCCCTCTTGGCAGCAAAGGTGATTTTGACAGCTTTAACAGTTAAGCTAATACAGCGTGGGCACGGCCCACCCGGCAATTAAGTAATCAAGCGGCAGGCGGCTTTCGGGTTGTCTGCCGTTTTTTGTATTTGCAGCACATTTCCCCTGACTAATTCTCGCTCACCTTCTTTTAAGTTCTTTATTTAAAAAAACTTGACTTAATTGGACAAGTATGGGATAAGAATGCCTGGATTTTAACTGGGTGATTGTATAAGATGGAGTTATTATGTCTGATATGGAACTGATAAAACAGATTGCCGAAGAGACCATTGCCGGTTCAAGCAAATGGCTTTGGGACCGCAGCCGGCGTATTGTCCGTAATTGCGAGCTGATCTGCCGCCTGGGCGAGGTAGTCGACGCTAACCTTCCGATAGAACGGTTTTGCCTTACCGCGGCGGCCTATTTCTCCGATGCCGGGTTTATCCGGTTTGCCGAAAGCGGTCAGCGGGCAAACGGCGTGGTCCTTTCCGAGGTCAACGTAAACGACCTTCGCAAGTTCAGCACGCAGATAGTCACCGAAGTGCTAACCGAAACGGACATCGAAGGCAAGATCGACAAGATCAACAAGATCATAATAGAGTCAGGCACTATCAACTCTAAACTCACCGAAGCAAGGATACTCTCTGACGGACGCGGGCTGGAAGACATGGGTGCGGTGGGCGTTTTCAACGAATTTAGAAAACACGCCTTCCATGGCGACGGACCGGCCGATTCGCTCGCCGGATGGAAGAGAAGGGTCGAGTACCGATACTGGCAGTCAAGACTCGACGAAAGTTTCTCATTTGAGACCGTCAAAAAAATCGCAAAACGACGGTTCGCAACCGCCGAAACATTTATGAATCAACTCGCCGACGAAAACTCAGGCAGAGATATAGAAGAGATGATTTTGGAAGCGTAAAGCGAAAAGAGTGAAGAGTAAAGTGTTACAAATAATCTACATTGCATTTAAAATAAAATAGCGTCGGCCCCAAGGCCGAATCAGTCATTAAACATTATACAATAATCATTATACATTTTAAGCCGAGATTAGAAATGGAACATAAACCTGTTACTGCAATATTTCCGGGTTCTTTTGACCCTATCACCAACGGTCATCTTGACGTGATCGGCCGCGGCACTAAGCTCTTCGACAATCTTATCATAGCGATAGGCCAAAACCCCAAAAAGGAAGAACTGTTTACCCCCGAAGAACGCGTCGCTATGGTCAAGGAACTGGTCAAAGACATGCCCCGTGTTACTGTCGAGAGCTATGACTGCCTCACGGTAAAGTTTCCCGCCGAAAAAAAAGTCGACGTCATGCTCAGAGGTCTTAGAAACCTTACCGACGTTCAGTACGAGTTTCAGCTTGCAATGACAAATCGAAACGTCGCAGAGATCGAGACGGTTTTTGTAATGACCAGCGAAGAGTACGGTTTTGTAAATTCGACAATGGTTCGCGAGGTCGCGATGCTCGGCGGCGACGTCGGCAAACTTATACCCCCAAGCGTATATACACATGTTAAAAGACGAGTTGCCGAACTTCAGGCAAAATAAGAAAGGATTGGCTTTTGTATACCATAACTATTGAAAGTTCCTTCACGGCGAGTCACCGGCTAACCTATGCCGGCGGCACAACAGAAGAAAACCACAAACACGACTGGCAACTGAAAATTGCCGCCCAGATCGAAGAGCTTGACGAAAACGGACTTGCCGTCGACTTCATCTATCTAAAATCAAAAATCGACGAGGTTACTGCGATGCTCGACAATACCCAGCTTGAGGAACTGGCATGTTTTCAAGGGATTAACGCAACCGCCGAAAATGTGGCAAAATACATCTACGACCAGCTTGCCCCGCAGATGCCAACAAAAGCAATGCTGGATTCTGTGGAAATAATGGAAGCACCGGGCTGCTGGGCAAAATACAACAAATAAGCCCGAATATCCTATTTCGATGCAGCAGGTTCTAGTATTTTTTTGGCTTCTTCGTTTCCTGCGTCGGCTGCTTTCCGGTACCACTGAGTAGCTTTCTTTTCGTCTTTGCGCGTTCCCGTGCCGTCCTTATACATCTTTGCGAGCATTACCATCGCATCGACATTGCCGGCCTCGGCTGCGGTCAAACTCCACTTGAAAGCTTTTTCAGCATTTCTGTCCAGCCCGTCACCGCTGACCATCATTTCGCTTACAAGCACCATCGCATCGGCATTTCCGCCTTCGGCGGCATACATCAGCCACTTTCCCCCGGCCCGTGTATCCTTGCTCACATCCTGACCTCCGTAGTACCTTGCCCCCAACTCATACATCGCCTGGATATTTCCGTTTTCGGCGGCGTTACGATACCAGTAAACGGCCTTGCCGGTATCCCTGGAGAAACCTTCACCGGAAGCAAAGATCGCGGCAATACTGTTCATGGCGTCAACCTGCCCGGCTTCGGCAGCTTTGAGGTACCACTTGGCGGCTTTC
>JAIPFN010000192.1 GCA_021736615.1 Phycisphaerae bacterium
ATAAGCGGCGTAGATAACTTCCTTAGGCGTATTCGCGTTAATATTAAGCCAGTCGCCATAGCAATGAAACTTTTGAGGTGCCAAATGATCTGGAGCGCTTTTCTCTAGGAAATCAACAAACCTCGCCATTGCGTCATAATGTTTTTCAAGAACTGTCGTATCTCCATAAACCTCATAGACCGCCCACGGACAGATAATAGCCGCATCTGCCCACGCCGGCCCCCCTGTACCAGTTATCCACTTGGTAATCGCCGGAGCAACTTTCGGGAAATCACCATCTTTAAGCTGTGCATCAGTCAGGTTAACAAACCACTTTCTAAAGAAAGTCTGAACATCCGTATTCAGACAAGCGGTACGTATATACGCCTGTGCATCGCCAGTCCAGCCAAGCCTTTCATCTCTCTGCGGACAGTCTGTCGGAACATCTATAAAATTAGCCCGCTGCGTCTGACAGACATTATGATAAAGCTGGTTAAGCCGCTTATCCGAACACTCAAAACTTCCCGCAACCGGTGTCGCCGATGTAAGCTCAATACCGGTGATCGCGTCTTTACCGGGTTTGCCTGGAAAACCAGTCATCCCGACATATTGAAATCCATGAAACGTAAACTCCGGCTGCCAAACCTCAATACCGCCGCCTTTGCATATATAAGTATCGATCACCCGCGCCTGACGCAGGTTTGCCGTATAAACAGTACCGTCGGCATTAAGACGTTCGCCGAATATCAGCGTAATCTTCGTACCGTTTTCGGCCTGAACTTTCAATCTTGCGATACCGGCAAAATTAGTGCCCATATCAAAAACAAAGTTACCGGGCTTTGGCTCTTTGACAGACAGGGGTTTTATCTCCTGGAATACCTTTACAGTATTTGAAGGATAGGCCTCGATCTTCGCTTCGATCTTTTCGGTAACATCTGCTTTTGCCCAACCGTCTGCATTGAAGCCTGCCTTGTTCCAGCCGTCCACCTCAAGCCGCCCGTCATAAGTTTCACCTGCAAGAAAATCGCTTTCGAGTATTGGCCCCGTACTTGCCTTCCAACTGCCGTCTGTAGCAACTACCACCGTCGAGCCGTCTGTATATTCTATAACAAGCTGCCCCAAAAGTCGCGGATTCTTACCGTAATGATCCCGATACTTTTTAGCGCCGATATGCCCTGCATACCATCCATCGGCCAAAATCCCTCCGACAGCATTTTCACCTTCCTTAACCATCGCGGTAACATCGTAAGTGTTGTAGTAAACTCGTATTCGATAGTCGGTCCACCCCGGCGTAAAATAATCATCCCCGACACCCTTGCCGTTAACACTCATCTTGTAATTACCCAGTGCCGAAGCATAAAGCGTCGCTCTTTTTACGGGTTTGTCAATTTTGAAATCCTTGCGAAGATAACGCGGCGGCACAAGCAGGTAGGCTAACTTTTCTTTTTGATATTTAATCTCCGCATCAACGCGGGGTTTATCGTAACCTATCCACTCACCTTTCCATTTGGAATCCATCAGCCCCATGGACCATTTCGCCGCCTTGCTCCAATCACTTCCTTTGCCTTTCTCATCCCAGACCATAACTTTCCAGAAGCACTCCTGCCCGCTTACAAGCTTTTTTCCCGCGTAAACTATGGCAGTTATCTCATCATTGACAACCTTGCCGCTGTCCCACAGATCGCCATTGTTATTTTGCAAGGCCTTTAAACTTGACGCCGCAATAACGCGATAAGCAGACTGCCCCTGACTTTTTTCGTCAGATTTCAGGGTCCAGCTAAGCGTTGGTCTTTCAGCGTCAATCCCCAAAGGATCGGCCATGTACTGGCAGCGAAGATAATCGGCCTCAATACCTCCGGCATATAGCGAACCTGTCAGCAGTACAATACATCCGAGCAAAAACATGAAAGATTTAATTTTCATCTGATTAATCCCTTAAAATAATATCCGTTCTTAAATGAGCGTCTGCAGGACCCGACTCTGTGTCTACCTGGCAGCTTCGCCTAGCTTTGTCGCTATGTCCTTTAGACTTTTTGGCCATTTGTCAAATGTAATACTCTTTGCCTCTGGAATCTCAGGTGCTGTAATACCTTCAACCAATGAACTTGATGGTTGAGCATAGAGAAACTGTACTTGATCCTGACCATAAGTCTTTGGCAGACTCCCGGCATAGATTTCCAGTTCAGCGGCATAGTTTTCAGGAGTATATCCAAGATTGCCTTCTGAAGGAACCCAGATAACACCGGACACTGCCATTGGAGTCAGCGGGCTGACACACCAGTTATATGCATAAGTTGGGATCATGTCTGATTTAACGGTGTCGCTTTTTCCTGGTTCCGGAAATGCCGGAAATTGCAGCGGAGCACTCTTAGACAAATCCGCACCACTCTTACCGGCATCGATAACAGTCTTAACAGCCGCTTTAACTTCCTTAACATGCTGATCGGCAGCCATCTTTGCAATGTCAGAGTCAGGATACTGAAGAAAAAGTTCGTCAAGACGAGCTTTAAACGCCGGGTTTTTAATATCCTTAACGCCATTGAACGATGTCCATGACAGCGGCGAAGCCATTTGTGCAGCACGTCCCCCCTGGCCTGAAGACATAGTCATAAAGCCTTGCGGAATACCCGGACGGTTTAAAGCTTTCGCGAATTCATAAGCAAACATTGTAACGCCTTCATCGGCTGCAGAGTAATCAGCAGTCGTCCATGATGAACGGTATTTACCACCGCCGATCTCAAAGCCGCGCTTTCTTGGAGTGGGAGACGTACTTGCTGAGGTTTTTCTCCTGAACTCACGAACAAGCGGCATAGCTTCAGGAATCTTCGCATTCTTATCACGCTGATCGTAGCCCCATTCGCTGGTAAGCAGCGTACTGCCTGTCAAATACCATACGTCACCAACCAGAATATCCTTTACTGTTCTGCTGTGACCATGGCTCGCTTCAACTGTCAAAGTTATTGGTTTCGTAGATGCTTTCAACGCCGGAAATTCAACCGACCATTGCTGAAGATCGTTCGCTGCGGCTGTCTTAGTAACGCCGCCGAGAGTAACTGTAACCTTAACGCCTTTGTTTGCATGACCCCAGACCGGGATAGTCTTATCTCGCTGAATGATAACACCGTCACGATAGTATTCGGCAACCTGAAGGATCGGATAGTCAGGATCGGTATAGCGTGCATATTTAGCTTTTAGAGCTGCCGCTTTTTCCAGATCGTCTTCTTCAAAGATCAGCTTGCCGTTGACAGAAGCAAACGGCGTAGCAGGCAGACCGGCCTTGTTATAGAGGTTCGAGTTTTCCGGCACCGCGTTATATGCGTACTGAACGCCGATGGGTTTTGATACATTTTCAGAGCTTACTTCTACTGTATCGCCAACGATAACAGCATCAGCAGCATGCCATTTTTTGTCTTCACCGCATACACGGAAATGATTCAGCTTTTCCCCCGGGGTCGGCCTTGCCGGTTCAACGTATTTGCCCGGTTCTCTGTAATCTTTGGCCATACCCTTGCTGCCAACCATCAAACCGCCAAACAGACTTTCCTTTTCAAACGACACAATAGCTTTGCTGCCCTTTACTTTATAACCGGTATAAATAGGCCCGGTGTAAGCGATGTCTTTGCCGTAGTCCTTTGCCAGCGCCCAGCGTGCCATTCTCATACCCGGGTGAAGCTTGTTGTAATAGTGAATCCCCTGCGGCCTTGCCGAGTTAAGGTCCGACTGAACAACCATACCAACATTCTCACGGTTGTTCATAAAGTACATATGCTGCACCTGGCGGATGTCCGCGAACCCAACATTATCAGGGTCTGGAGAACCATAACACTGCATCTGAGTAAAGTAGAACGGCATATCCGGCATATCCCAGGCATCCCTCCAACCGTTTACAAGAGCTTCCATTCTCGCCGCATAGATTCTGCCGTCGCCGGAGTTACTCGTTCCCTGACACCAGATCGCGCCGCGGATAGCATACGGAACTACCGGGTTTATCTTACCATTGAAGAACTGTGAAGGACCGCGCCACATTCCTGCTATACCGGGCAGATTCGGCCTTTCCGGAACTTTACCTCCCGCGGCGGCGATTTCGCCGGCTTCTTTTTGCCATGCTCTCAGATCCTTATAGTATTGTTCAAACGCGTTACGGCCTTGTTTAATCAGCGGATCCGCATCGTGCATCAGGTCAACATCGACTTTTAGCTTTGGATGTTTTTCAATAGCCTGTCGTTGTGTAAATGCTTCTACCCTGGTATTACTGTGTGCGCTTAGCAAAATACCGATGGGCATGTTCAATTCTTTATAGAGTTCATACGCAAATGAAAGTGACAAAGCTGAGAAACCACCGCAACCTTTGGCTTTTACCCATCCGGCATCTGAAGTGGCTTTTTTCTGCGGATACAAAGCAGACACCGTATTGATGCTGATCTCTCTTACCGGAATATCTTCCTTTGCACCGGAGATTTCGCGTACGATCTCGTTGCACATACTCTTACCTGCAGTCCAAACCATATTAGACTGCCCCGAAGAGAACCAAACCTCGCCAACCAGTACCCCATTAAGGACGATTGACTTGCCCTTATTGTTTGTCACCTTAAAACTGCGTTCAGTGCGTGAAACCTTAAGCGGATTCAGTTTGACCATCCAGTCGCCGTTTTTATCAGCGACGGCGGTCCTGGTTTGATCTGCAAATTCGACTGTAACTTTGGCCCCCGGTGCATCGAAACCCCATACAGGCACGTCAGTCTGTCGTTGCAGAATCATATTATCCGTAAACGGCGCAGCCAGTTCAAGCGTTTGAGTTACCACCTCAACTTCAGAGGCCACTGCAATTCCTGCAAACAACACCAATGCCAGCACCAACAAAACAGCTTTCAGTTTCTTCATCATTAAATCCCTTTCAGTTTCTATTTGCATTTTAAATCTTATTTTTTAATCCGCGCCAATCCGTAGTACAATCTTTCAACTTCTTGTATTTTATGCGCGTTTTTTAATAACAACTTTCACAATTCTTTATTCAATAACAAGTTACATTAAAACTCCCACAACACCAACTTCTGCCTTTTTCACTCTTTTATTAGTGTCAATTAGTACTACAATCTTTCATCTTCTTGTTTTTCATGCTCGTTTTTTAACAACTCAAACTTATAACCAGTTACCTCACAAATGTTTATGTCGATATTAAAAATGGCCCAACTATTTACTTATTGCATACTCTCTTATCCCTCTGTGGTCCTCTTTGTCCTCTGTGGCAAAAAAGAAAAACAAGCCAGTCTGCAAAAAGTTGCAAGCGGCGCCCAACCAAACACCCACATCTAAATTTTTTATTTTTAATCTGTCGTTTTGATTTTTGCTTTTTAATCTTTAATTTTAATCCGTGTCAATCCGTGAAATCCGTGGTTAGTTTTTTTCGCAGCGGCTAGACCGCCCTGAGTAATCCGCGGATAAATTTCTCGACTTCAAATTTTAGTCAAGTTCAAGCTCCTGTATCCAGACATTGCGAAAACGAACCTTATTATGATGGCCCTGTAGTTTGATCGGCCCTGGCTCCGGCCCTTCCCTTTTGCCGGCGCCCGTCTGTTTTTCAAGTTCCACATCGTCATGGATCAACTGCCCATTTTGATATACCGTGATACGAGCGTTGACGACCTTTTTATCGCCGTCAAACCGTGCCCCCCGAAAAGCTATATCATAGCTTTGCCACTGACCGGCCGGCTTGCTGACCAACTTATCAGGTTTCTTCATCCTATAGAGACTGCCCGCATACGAGGCCTTATAGTCCGCCTCGGATACGCCGTATGAATTGAGAATCTGAATCTCGTATCGCTGCTGGATATAAACTCCTGAATTACCATTCGTTTCGGGGTCTGCTCCTGGGGCATCATTAACATTAAACTCAACATGCATCCGGAAGTCCCGGTATGACTCTTTAGTGATAAGGCTGTCCCACACAGGCGATGCGGTGAGCACACCATCCTTAAACGTCCACTGGCACTTCGTATCGGTCTCGGGGATCAGATCATAACCGGTTTCGCCGACGAGCATCTTTGCATCTGCCGGTCGATCCGATTTCGTAATATCAATAATATCCTTCGTGCCGATGTCAGTATTGAATGTATTATTATACGCTTTGAAATTCAGCCCGGCGGGCTTAAGCCCTTCACCGGCGGCAGCTATCTTAACATCTCCGGTTTCACCGGTTGAACGAACGGCAACGCGTACCAATCCGCCGCTGGTTTTAATTTCCCCCGCCCCTGCCAAACTCCCGGCACCGCTGACGGTAACTGATAGTTTTTGGTCGGTTGTGTAACAACGGTTGCCGTCGGCATCGCATATTGTCAGGTCTATATAGCTGATGTCGCGGCCATCGGCAATCAGCCAGTTATTCGAAGCTGCAATCGCAATTTCAGCTGCTTTCCCTGCCGTCTTGCGAATATCTGCTAACTTTCTCCTTCCGAACTTGCCTTTAGCCTCAAGGGTACCCTCTTCAAACTCGACATCCTTCCATACAAGCGGAGCATTTTCTATTGCCGGGTATTGATCGGCAGTAGAGACGCCCTTTCCGAGCGATTTGCCGTTTAATATTAATTCGACATCAGTACAGTTACTAAAAACGACGACATCACGTTTCGTACCGGGCTCGTAATTCCAGTGCCCTAGGATATGAAGAACCGGATGATCCGCCCACATCGCCTCATAGAAGTAAAAGATTTCCTTTTCCAGCCGATACCGGTCGACAGCGCCATGAATATCCATTACCGTATTTTGCGAGTAATCGGTAAAGCACCACATCGACCCGCCGCTAAACCACGGACGCTGATTTATAAAGGACCAGTACTTTGCGCTAGCCGCCCAGGCGAAATCTTCACGTTCCCACTGGCCGCGAGTTACAATGTAATCGTTCAGGATACCCTCTGACATGATCTGAATTCGGTCGGGGTACAGTTCGCGGAAGTAATCCGGCATGAACTCATAGCTTTTACCTGTCTTCGGACCGATGAGCTTTTGCTCTGAAAAGTTCAAAGCACCGCCATTACAGGCGACCATATCGGCAATGCTTGTAAGACCGGCGACGTCATTCTTTTGCCACTGTCCGCCGATGACCATGGAAACCGGGCGATCCGGATCGACCTCTTTAAATGTATCGACCATCTTCTGAAGATGACGACGCATGTAAGGATACTCTTTCGAATTGATTCTCCACGCCGTACGTCCGGGGTGTCCGGGCGGAAGATGCCCGACGCCCGGTTTGTAAGCAGGCGCGATCATAACCTCGTTGACAGTGTTCCATGCAATAATACAGGGATGACTTCCATGATGGCGGACCATGTCGCGTATCATACGCACCGAATTGTCGATAGCCTCTTCACCGCCTGAAGCACGAACCGACCCGTGCCAGTAAGGCTGTTCTTCCATAACCAGAATACCCAGTTCGTCACAGGCATTAAGGCATTCCTTCGATCTCGGATAATGCGACGCACGCATATAGTTGCAGCCCATATTCTTCATTAGCTTCATATCGCTGCGGTGAAAACGCTCAGGCAGCGCATTGCCCAGCCCCGGGAAGAATACATGGATATTTGCACCTTTAAGTTTGGTAGGTTTGCCGTTAAGGGAAAAACCTTTATCCGCATCGAAGTTGAAGAATCGGTATCCGACGCGGTCGGTCTGCGAATCGATAACCTTGCCGCCTTCAAGTATTTCGGTAGTCAGGGTGTAAAGAACCGGTTTTACATCCGACCAAAGCTTAGGACGCTTTACAACCGGCAGTTTGACCTCGATAGAGTTGGTAAGCCGATAGCGAGTCTTCACCGGCGTCGTCGTAGTCGAGACCACCTTACCATCCGGTGAAGTCAGGGTATGTCGAACCTCAAGCACTGCGCCGGAAAGTTTCGTTTCCTCAAGATGTATGCGAACGACCGTAGAAGCAGAATCGCCAGTCACTTCCGGCGTGCGAATCTCGACCCCTGCACAAGCAATATACGCATGATCACGAACGTCCAGCCACACCGGGCGAGATATTCCGCCGTAGCGGTCCCATCCGATCCACGCCGGCATTGCCGCCTCGAGTTTATAGCTGTTGTCTGCCCGGACGACAATAGTATTTCCGCCCTCATCCAACAGGTCCGTAATATCCAGCAAAGACGAAAGAAACCCGCCGTTTCGTCCCCCGGCATAACCGCCGTTGACCCAGACCTTAGAAAAATTATTGACGCCTTCAAACTCGACAAGCAATCGCTGACCCGGTTTTAATTCCGGAGCCGTAAAAGTCTTACGGTACCACCCGCCGCCAATATAGGGATCCTTCAAACCCGGCCCCATATCATCGGCGTTCCACGAGTGCGGCAAAATAACAGGAGACATTTCCTTCGCCTCGGCGGCAAAGTCATCCATCCATTTAGCATCGCTCTTAACAAAACTCCAGCCGCGGTTAAAATCCACCCGCCCGGAAGTTGCTTTAACGGTATCGCCTGCAAAAACATTAGATGCAGCCAAAGCCGACATAAGTACAATAAGTGCCGCCCATAAAGAACGCTTTGAGTATCTTTCCATTTTATCCCTAAAAAGTTCCATTAGTAACTAAACAAACTATAATATAACCAATTAAACGAATCAAACCACGATTATATTGCAGTTTTGCAAATAATATAGCCCACATCCAAAACAATGTTAAATGCACCCCGCTCTAAGACAAAAACTGCATAAATAAGTAACCGAGCATTTCCCTCGCCCCAATACATCCATATCTTAATCAGCAAATTTAACCAGAAAAGTCGACAAAGCTAACACTATGTATCTATTTCAACGCCAAACCAAAAAATACAGTGATATTAACTCATAAACACAGAAATTAAACGCAATTACGGACAGACAAAATTCCGCAAACAAAAAAGTGGTAAAGAAACGGTAAACCTATGGTAAACTTTTTCGAGGATTCGTTCCGTTGAATTTCGAGGGATTCTCTCACGCAACAACAACAAAAGACAGAGCCCGAAATGTCCGGACCCTGTCTAATGGGAATATCTGTGTTTTGCTCTTAAGCAAATTATTTTGCGATATCAATCTGCGGCAGCTTTTGCTCTTCCAGCCAGACCGTCAGGTGTCCCTGGGGCGCCGGACCGCGTACACCGTATCTGAGGAAACTCTTAACTGCGATAGTGACCTTGCCGCCCTTGAACTCCCCGCGGAAATCACTGTAGATGTGGCCACCGCGAGGCTGACCGCCCGCACGATTAGGTACACCCGAAGCAGATTCAGTCATAAGTTTACCATTGATGTAGATAGCATAGCCTTCACCTGTATTTACGTGATTGCTGCCGCCTATAACAATGCGGTAACGACAGCCTTCCTTCAGCGGTGGTACGTCAATAGTCTTGCGAATGAGGATAACCTCTTTTTCCCAGAGTGTCCTCGGGGTTACTCCGCAACCGCAAGGCGATTCCAGACAACCGCGAAGTGCTTTCAATTCTCCGCCCATTTGACCGAACGGAGGCAGACCGCTTTTAAAACCGTCATTTTTCGCGTCGAAGTCTGCTGCTGCCCAGTTTTCCACACCTGCCGGATAGGTAACTTTACGGTAACGACCGCCCGGTTTGTCCTTAGCCATTTTTTCTGCCGGATCAAAGCTGTAGTAATCCCACTCGACATTGGCAAGATCCGGACCAAAGTTGTGCCAGTCGTATTCGTCAACACCGGCTGCGGTATAATAATTGTTAAGACCGTACATCGCATCGCGAAGGAACTGATTTGCTCTTGCCGGCTTTTCGCCATTGATCGCCTCAGCCAATGCTGTCTGGTTCTTGGGGTCAGCAATGAATCCCTGCATCATACCATCGACGATGATCGGTTCAATTGCTTTCTGAGAAGCCTTCGCCGCTGCTGCCTTGGCGGCCTCGTCGAGTTCAGCAACAGGAGCTTTTACCTTTGCAGCCGGTTTCGGCCTGTTGCCAAACCCCAGAGGTTCAGCCTTGCCGCCTTGCAGTTCAACCATCGCACGTCCAAGAGCATCACCGACAAGCATTTGGGTTTCTGCATTGTGGTTATAGTGATAACCGGTACCCGTTGGGGACTCGTCACTTTCACGCCAGAAACCGAGAGTATCGACCGTCTTGACCTGACCGGCAAACTCCGGGTGCTGTTTTGGATCGCCTACGGCCATCTGGGCGTTAAGGATCTTTGTATAATCCTCATTGATGTCGTAGCCACCAAAACCAACGGTAGCAATAACGGCTTTCATTTCCGGAACATTAAACTCTTTACGCAAATCCTTGATCAGATTTACAAGATGCCCTTCGTATTCGGCTTTTGACTTGCCGGCATCTTTATGACCCTGCCACCAGACGAACCCGGCGATCTCATACCCCTGGCCATTGTAACCGGGAACAACCTTGTCGATGTTCTTGAGTGTCTTGTGGACACCCTCGACCATCAGGCGATACTCCAGACCTTCCCATTTGCTCTCAGGATCAGTCCTGCCGCTTGAAGGAGGTCTGAAATCAAAACTAAGTGCACGGTTACCCATGGAAGATTCGATAAGAAGAACCTGCTCGTCGTGGAAAGTTCCCATGACACAGCCGAACGGAATTTCGGGGCCGATGAATTTGCCGTTAGAAGTTGCGCTCAAGTCACAGCCGCGACCGTCGGCGGCAACCCGTACCTCCTGATAGTAGACGTCTTTTCTGACGGTCCAGTTGCCCGCGTCGTCGATCATCCACGGGAACTTCCCTTCGCGTTTGGTAACAACCTCAAGATCACCTTTGCCAAGCAGATCAACCTGGGTCATAAAGAACGCAGTCGATCCGCCTTTGAAGTAGGCAATCTTGACAGGATAACGTTTTCCTGCTTCGAGCGTAACTTTCTGCTGGACAGCCGCTTCGCCAACATTTCTCCTGTAAACTTCTTTGCCGTCAAGTTCCATGACATTGTAAGAACTGTCCTTGTATCCTGGGTTGCAAATATAGGTACCGGATTCCGGAACCTCGATAAAAGCCTTGACCACACATTTCAGACCAGGCAGAGTACCCGTAGAATCACCAAGTATAACGGGTCCTTGATTAGACATTGCACCTTTCGATGTATTGGCATCTGCCGACATATAGATACCAAGTTCGGCGATTTTGTAGTTG
>JAIPFN010000193.1 GCA_021736615.1 Phycisphaerae bacterium
GATCAAAAACCCATATCTCTGAGTTTGTCCAACGTCAGTCCCTTACCCTTCCCTGCGATCTGTTCAAGCTGCCTTTTTATCGTCTTACAAATAATATCTGTCTCAATATTTACAATGTCCCCGATCTTAGACGCATTCAATGTGGTTTCTTGCAGCGTTACCGGGATAACGGCGACACTGAAACCTTTGGCATCCAGTTTTGCTACTGTCAGGCTTATTCCGTCTATGGCGACCGAGCCTTTGGCGACTATTTCGCTTAGCAATTCGCCGGGAGTGTCGAATCGTATCTCAACGAAGTCGCCTTTTTTCTCGACCGCGGTGATCTTTGCCAGTCCGTCGACGTGGCCCTGGACGATGTGTCCGCCGAAGCGGCCGCTTGCGAGCATTGCACGTTCGAGGTTGACTTTCGCACCGCCGGTGAGTTTGCCTATTGAACTTTTGCTGACGGTTTCGCCGCTGACGTCAAAATCTGCGACCGAGCCGGTAAGTTTGGTGACGGTAAGGCAGACTCCGTTAACGGCGATGCTATCGCCGAGTTTGGTGCCTTCGGCAAGCGGGCCGATATCGACAGAGACAACTCCGCCAGCCGAACCAAACCGCACCGACCGAACCACACCCGAATACTCTATAATTCCAGTAAACATTGTTATATCCCAAATTTAAAATTCATATTATAACGCGCTATGATAAATACAATATGAAAAAGAACACGCAAAAGCCACTAAAAATCCCGCTTTGTATCCGATTTATGCCATTTATCGGCTATAAATGCAATTTTTTACGATTTTTTGCACACATGACGATAAGAATGTGTTATTATACTATATTATACGCTCAAAAAAAACATTAACGCCTGAATGGGGGCCTTATTGATGAATTATTTAGCCAGAATCAAAAACATATTTTTAATTCTTGTTCTAATGACCATTTTTGGTTTCTGTTGCGAGTCTTTTGGTTTTGAGGTTCTCGGAACAAGAGAAGCTTTGGAAACGCAGGATATGTTAAACAGCGGCTCAAGCAAGCCTGCTCCGCGCAGACCCGTCAGTAGTCGTCCTTCGGCTACTGCCGGCCAGGACTCCAAGGCAGATGTCGCTACTGTCATTAATGACGCATATTCGAAGGTAGTTGAGACGATCAATGCTCACCGCAGGCCTTCAAAGGACCAGATCGCTGCAAATGAAGCAGCACTCCACGTCCCCATGTCGGCTTTGGGTAATCTCGACACAAACATGCAGACAAAGTACTACATCCTAAAGGCATGGAACGAATATTTTACCGACAATCTAAGGGACGCCCAGGAAGCCGCTATGAGAGCTTTTAAAAACTCACCGAGTTCCGAAGACGCACGCGTTACCATGACTTCGATTACTCTGCTTGCTGGTGAGAAACCAGTCATATCAGTCAAAAAGAAAACACCGGCAAAGAACACCGACACCTACCAGAGTTACAATACGTCTTCTCAGGGTACAAATCTCCTCGACCTCGATGTCGACAGTCTTAAAACGGACCTGACTGACCCGAAAGCTCCCGAGAAAATATTGCCGATGGAACTGGACTGCCTGAACTCAACGACATTTAAATATACTCCCGGCAGCGAATCGCTTTGTGTGATATTCTGGAAGCTGTCGGAAAAAGACACTGCTTCTCTTTCGTCTTCCGAACCTAACAATCCGTCGGCTAGGCCGGCAACAGCGAGAAATACTCAGCCGCAATACAATGGCGGATACGAGGACGAGTACGCCATGCAGTCCGGTTATAATTCTTACGGCAGCGCGGCAAAAAGTCAGAACCCTACGTTCATGTCGAACACTGAAGCGTTTAAGGAAATGTTCTCCGATGGTTTTGGTATGGATAATGTCAAATTTCTCGCGGTCAATACCGATACTCTCGCCGCCAAACAAAAGGTTGTAGAAAAGCTCATGGAAAACCCCTGGCCCTGGGCCAATGTGATGGCACATGATCCGAAGAGCCGCGATACGCAGTTTAAGAATGTTGTCGTTACTCATGAAAAACCGCTGATGGTGATAACAGCAAACGATGGTATGATCAGATATGCAGGACCGGCTGTTGGTTTTCTTGCCCCGATGATGCTAAGCAGACTAACCGGGGGAGGTACTAACGCAACGGCCACTAATACAGCGGTAAGCGACCCTTCCAACGGACAAACAGGTGTCGCCAGTAAGATCATGGGGTTGTTTGGCAACCCCAATCCCGGCAGTGACAAAACTACTGCGGCAAAACCAACCACTGCGGTTAATCCAACCACTTCGGTAAATCCAACAGCTGTGAGAAAAGCGGTAGATCCCGAGCCGAAGGAGATGAGTGCATCTGACGAATACGCGGCAAGCAAACTTTATGAAAACGCAAAGGCTTTCATTCAGATGGGCAGAAGTATCACCACTCCCAAAAGAGGTATCGAAATGTGCCGGGAGCTAATAGCAAATTATCCCAACACAAAATACTCCGAAGGGGCAAGAATGCTGCTTCGAGAGGTTCCCGAAAGATTCCGCGAGAGATACGGTATTACTAACGAAGAGATGGGCCTGTAGTAAAATCTGCCGAACGGTTTTTCTTATCAGTTACGCTTTCATCTCCTTGACGATCTGACGAGTCGGCTGCGACTGGTTGCTGTGTGCCGTTTTGAACGCAGTCGACATCTCGCTGTTTGTCTTTTTGAACAGTTCATTGCCGAGTACGACTTCACGAAGTGCATTGCTCTTGAGCTGGGCCGACCGCAAAAACGAAGCGAGCTTTATCCCCCATACCCCGCCAAACAAACCGGCTACTGCGATACCTGCATTGATGAAACCGTCGGCGATATCCCATGCGTCAGGTTTTTTGCGTGATATGTCAAAGGCACTATCGGCAATCGCAAAGCTTGACTCGGATAACAGATCGTCGACTGTAGAAGCGGCAGGCAAATTTTCCGGCAGCCCATAGTCTGCGACAAAGGCACGGCTCTGCAAGGCACTTAGCGAAATAAGCCCGTCAAGATCACTCGAAACATCCTCGGCGTTTGCAACTGCCTTAGCCATCTCCGCGGTCTTATTATGCAGATAGGCATTCTGTTTGACCACCTCGTCAACTGAGCAACCGCAAACGAACAACCCAAATATGCTGATAACAATTAAATTTCTTAACATTACAATCCCCTTTTTCAATTGATTATTTATTGTTGATTATTTATTATTCAAAAAAATTAATGTGTGCCTTCCATTGCTTTTATTCTGTAGTCCAGGGCTATTGTTTTTTCCTGCATGTCCTCAACTTTGCTGACGAATTGCCCCTGGTTTTCCAGCAGCATCTTCACGTCCCTCTGCAAACCGTCAAGCTGACGCTGAAGATTAACCCAACTGCCTACGATCAGCGAAGCAAGCAGGAAAAGTTCTAAAAAAAACGAAAGACTTACCTGCCGATCAACATGAAAACCTTTTTGAACCATTATTAAACCTCCCGCGACTTATAATTATTCTTGCCAATTTATAAAGCGTTATCAAACATCAAATTGTCTTTTACGCAATATCCTTAATCTTGTTGTCTGTTTTTCAAAATCCATCACAGCCCGATCAATCCAGAATACACTTCGCCTGTCGTTGCGAATACCACATATATCACGCCCATCGCTGCCGCTTATCACTCGATCTCCGACCGCAACAGTCGTTCGCACGAAAGGCGTCTCGACGTCGATAGTTTCAATAATATTGACAATCCGGTTAGCCGACCTGCGAAGCGCACCGAGCAGTTTTTCGCTGTCATCGATGACCGCATTGTCACGATAGAAAATACTGCCGCCGCATACCTTGCGATATTCGTAAATTGCACCGACCTTTATATGATGATCGCAAACCTCGATAACCGAGTTCACCGGCCCGTCGGCAACGGAGTATATAAGCCGTTCGTCACTTTCGACAGCTGCTGTAACTCGCAATCGAATATGCGACGATACCGCCGCGTTATAATAATCATCGTCAAGAGCAGCATCACTTATACGTATACCGCACTGGTCACTAAGATTTTCAAACTTGCCGTCAAACTTTGCCCAATTGACCCCGGCGTCATAAGAAACCTCCACGTAAACACCGTAGCTTTCTGACGCCTGGTCGGTGCTTATCGAATCTTCAAACTTTCGGCTGCCGCCGAGAAAAACTGCCTGACTATCTATGCTCGAAAGATCGTACATGTCGCCGCGGTTATATGGAGCAGGCGAATACTCTCCCGTCTCGTTAAGGCACCACTTACGGTAAACATCGGCAACATCGGAAAAGTCGGCATGGCTTGTTTCGTATTCAGCTTGCGTTCTGCCTTCAAGTGCCGGATCCCACGCTTCGACAAGCTCAAACGTTGTCTCGAAAACTTTCTTTTCGCCCTGCGCAAAATATCTGTGCGTAACCGGCCAGAACGAACTTGTTCGTTTGACCGAGGCGATCTGAGTTTTTGAAAGACTCAACTCTTCACCTTCAAGCTGCATATCAAGTTCGACTTGTCCGTGTTTACCGGGTCGATAAAAAGATATTCGCGGCCGATTCAAATTGCCGCATGGTACAAACTTCATCGAAATCCCTGCGATGCCGCAGACCTTCTCTAACGCCTCAAGCAAACTGTCACTGTCGACGTTAAGTTCGTCGCAAATTCTCTCGCCCATAACCGCGTCAATAAGCTCAACCGGAGGGACGGAAAGTTCGCCTAGCGGGATGTATTCGGCAAGCAAATACTGAACCGCCGCACCACATGACCAGTATGTTCCGCTGCTCTCTGATGAAAATACTCTGCTTTTCTTGCCGTTTCTTATTACATCGCTTCCGGAAGCATTGCCCTTGCCGCCTTCGTTAAAGATTAGCGAACTACCTTCAATCCGAGATCCCGTATCTCCGTCGTCAACCCGCCGACCGCTAACGGTTATTCTTTCCATCTTCGCCGAGTAATCCCTTGTTGCAACCTCAATCATATCTTCGCTGTCATCCAGAACCGCGTCTACATTTTCTATTTGTCCAATAAATATCCTATGCCTGCCGGGAATCGAGTTACCCTCACCCAGGTCATATACCTCAAACACCTCCACGCATTTCCCGGCTGCTGGCAACTGAGTCGGTTCTTTTGAAGATAGCATTTTATAACCTGTATTATCAAACCTGAACCTTGCTGATCCATATTCAGGCGCAGAATCGTCAATGATTTCGACAACCTCAAGAAATTGCGAAACTGACCCGTCTATAAATACGATCGCCCGTCCAGCGGGTATCGAAAGCGACCGGCTGGCCCCATTGTAAAAGTCAATCCTGTTAGACATAATAAACTCCTATATAACTTCCGAATCAATATCACTTCCGCCGCCGGTAATCGGTATCGAAGCAATTTCGACGGCGATTTCGGGTGACATTCGCTCATATCCCGATCCGGACACCGCACCAACGCAAAACCGCCATTTACCAGGATCGAGCCGGTCGCTTTCAAAAGTGTAAACTCCCCGGCGGCTGTAATCGACACTGCCGGTAACTTCACTAAGATTGATCTCGCCGTCACCGCCGTTGGAATACACGCAAAATCTAACACATTTAGCTTGTTCATTGATCGGGCAGTAACGCCAGGAAATTCTTACTTTTGACTCCCAGGTGCGATCAACCGTCACATCCGAAACCGTGTTGCAAGTCTTGCCGACAATCGTTCCATCTTGATTAAAAGAAACCCTTTCAAGCCCACCAAGACTTTGTTCTTCGAAACCTGCACAGTTAACCGAACGTACCGCGTAAAGATAGCTCTTTCCCGCTTCATGCACGACACCGGAGATACCGATTGCGTTGCTTTCGATATCGCAAACAGCGAGCACTTTTGAAAAGTCTATTTCCTCTACGCCGCCATCGCCGTCTGAGCGATAAATATTTCTGCACCCGCCGACTCTCGCCCAGAAATCACCACCGGTAATTCCCATCGACAGCTTCACTCCATTAGCCGAGTCGCCCTCTGATAGTCCCGCACAAAACTTTGCATCCATATTAGCTCACCGCCTTCGGAGTTCTGTCGATGGTTTGTTCATTATCCGTGATCGACAGTTCAAGTATTGTGTCACCGTCATCGTTTTTGATAGTCATATCCCCGCTTACCTTATTCTGGGCCATCGGTCCGACCATCCGGTTTAAAGCGTAGAAGTCAAGCCGGATCTCAACGGGTATATAACGCTCTGCGTCACTGAGGCCATTTGCTCCATTCTTGTCTGCATCGATGACCCCGACAAGGTCACCGGCATCGAACGGGGCGGTCCCGTAGGCGACAGGGAACTTATACCAGCCTCCGCCTATCTCGCTGATCGAAGGTGCTGACGCAGACTTGTCGACACCTGCCAGCGTTTTCAAAAATTCAAAGTTCATTTCAGCCGCAGCTCCTGTAAGCCCGGCCCCGCCGCTTGCCGCATAAAACGGAATCTCAATATTACTGTTTGCCATTTCTTTACTCCTATCTGATTATTCCAAGCCTGCCTGGATTTGATTTTGTGCTGCGACCGACAAATTGATGCTCTTGTGAAATAGCACCGATAGTAGTCTTTTGTCCGCCAACTTCTGTACCGCCAAGAAGAACTTTTTTGTTTCGGGATTGGTAGCCGCTGCCAAGCAAAGGATCGACTTCAAGCAAGTTATCAATATCATGTTTTCGGATATTGCCTGTTGCTTCGTCCGGGTGCAGCTCAATTATTTCGTTCAATTGACCGGCTTCCGAATAGGCACATAAGTTTTTGGTAATGAATGAACCGCCAAACTTGGCAACCTCAAACGCATAAGCACTGGCTATTTTGTTGAGGATAATATCATTGATTGAGACCAGACTACCCGAATTATTTACCCTGAATTGCCCTTGGGCACTTGCTGCATCAAAACCTGTATAAGTATTATTCAAGGATACTGCGAGGCTGCCTGTATTGGACAGTATCCCCGTGGCGGCCCCCTCAAAATCCGTTATATTACCTATCCCAAAATAAACGGCCCCGACCGCAATATTTATGCCGACCGATGAATTATCATGCTTGATGTAATTATTCAGGAACGTGACAACTGAAGTCGCGTCCGTGTTGATTAGAATGTCGGAATAAACTGCACTCGGCGTAATGAACGAATCTGATAGCAAAAGGTTTCTGCACTTTGCAGCGTCCATTCTAACGCTAACTTCAAAAGCATTATGCTGAAGGTCGATATTCCCCCAAGACCCTGCGGACAATTCGAACATGCCATTTGTTACAGGGGCATTGTTAAAATGAAAACCCCGCATCGTAATATTAAAAGCGCCATTGCCGTCTATAAGAACACCGCTAAGTCCGCTCATATCGATATCAACAAGCTTATCGGCATGGACGCCGTCTTCTTTCATACTCCTGGTTGTCTGAAAGTATGTACCGCCGGGTTCGGTAATATCGCCGGGAACTCGATGGAAGCCGATTACCTTAAGCCATGTATTATTGTAAACGTCGCCCGACCAGTCCGACCAGTCCCATTGGGTTGTAGGAGCCAAATCTTTATTTAC
Organism: Phycisphaerae bacterium; assembly: GCA_021736615.1. Next base: position 7,507 of record JAIPFN010000193.1, read on the forward strand.
CCAAACTTCTTGGGAGTAATCAGCGGAATCTACGTAGTTTTCAATAAATGTATCTAAGCTATTCCAGGCACCGCCTACAACAACAGTATTACCATCAAGTGCTGCCGGATAACCTTCATACCACCAAGTAGTATCTAATACAATATACGACTCACCAGGCCCACCAGCATTTACTTCACGAATCTTAAAAACACCCGGAGCACCACCAACCAGCATAGCTGCCGAATCAGGATGATATGCAAGCATACCTACCTCAACATCATTAAAAGCAGTACCCACATTATCCGTAACTTTTACGTAATTAGTGCCTCCAATATCGTAAAGACTATGCACTGTTGTCGAAACTGTAGCAATCGATTCACCATCAGAACCCATGAGCTTACCCATAGCAGTTTGTTTACCTGCGACTGTATCTATATTTGGCTGACTGTCCCACCAGGCTTTCGTACAGCCCCCGGCTTGAGATTGGCCGGAAGGTGAATTGCTTTTGTAGTCATCGCCGCCAACAAAAAACATACATCGTTCATTTTCAGTTGCTTGACTCATAGTTCAACCTCCTCAACTGGTAAATTATGCCGAATCGTTTCAGCTATCTCACGAAGCGAAACGCCCGCGGGTAACACCAAAGACTTAATACGTTTAAGCAGTGCAATATCTCTAAGCTGTTTTCTTGCCCGGATTAATTTTCGTTTTCGCTTATGCAAAACGATATTGTTTTTAACACCGGTCGTCAAATCCTCAAGACCTATAGACTCGATCACAGCTATATCAGCGGCAGGATAAAAATCAGGGTCTTTACCATGAAGACGAATAATAATTTCCTGCTGACCGTCCTCAAGTTCGACAGCAACCCAGTCGAGATCGGGGAAGTCTGACTTCAAAGCGGGCAGGTCAACATGACTTGCAAATGATTGTAGCGCTTGCTGTTTAGTCATAATCACACCTCTTCCTGCCAGGTTCCGGATTTTCCGGTTACTATCCAGTTGCCGTTTCCGTCGGAAACTACCGTCATAAACGCACCGACTGTACTGCAATATTTGTACTTGCTTGCCGTAACACCGCTGTCGTCAATAATCGCACCGGATACAGGGTCGATATTGACCTGCTGAGCAGCTTGAACAGAGATCGTATAGCGAGTACCGGCAAGATTAAAGGTCGGCATGAAAATTGTCACAGGTCCGGTCGCTCCGAGGTTCGTATGAATACTGCCGCTTTCGGCATGATCTAGCTGGTCGTTAGCAGTGTGGGCTTCAATGATCGGGCGGTCAACATGGGGCATAGACATACTGTGTATATCACGGCAGTCAACAATAGAAGTAATCTCACCGTTTGCCGTCGTAACTTCTGCAAGCCACACTTCGGACTCAAACGGCTCATGCCAGTAATCGGACTCTTTAAACTGAATAGTTCCGGTTTTATCAAGATAAATATAAAACAGGGAATCATCGGCAAGGACATTGCCGGAAGAACCGGCATACTCAACAACCTTACTGCCGTTGAAGAAACGACCGGGCTTGATCCCATAAGTAAGACCGCCCTCATGATAAACGCGAAAATCGTTAGCACGTCTTGTCGAAAGCAGCAAGCGATAAAGCAGTTTACGAAACTGCAAGTAATACGGAGCGGTCCCCGTAGGTATATACTCGACACCTGTTTCAGATTCGCTGATCAGGTTGAGCAGCTCACTGTCGGTTGGATAAACTTCAGCCATTTTAAATCTCCTAAAAAATATTATTAAAAGCGATTGCTAAAGACAATCTTTAATTCAATCATAATTCAAACGAAGACAAGTCCGCACCTAAATCGAAAATGTCAACAAATTACTACTCATGTCGTAAGAAGTAGCAGTCAAATACTCTTCTCCTTTCGCCGCGGGCAAAACTATAACCGTTGCTGTTTCACTTGCCGCTTCATCAATAATTCCGTCTTTGCTTCTGATCTTAATTCCGAATTGATACTCACCGGCTTTAAGCTCGCAACTTTCCCATTCCAGATATTCGGAATCAAACCCGAACTCACCTTCGCCGAAACATCCTCTGCCAAACCCCGCTGCCCCAGCCCCGTCATAACCAAAATCGCTAGCTCCAAAGCACGAAAGACCGAATCCCCATTTATCCTGTCGGATATCCCAGTATGGCAAGCCTTCTTCTACGGGTTCCTGGTAGTCGATCTCTCCGCTGCCGTCATTACTGAAAATGTCGGCTACCGCATCAAGCGGAACCGTTGATCTTCTTATCCACCTGAGACGAACTCTGCTTCCGCCTGCAAACTCAACTTCACTGCTGTAGTCATTGACCGCCTGCCATGGCTCAACTGCAAAGACCTCTATGCAAATAGAACTTTGCCATGACGAGCGAAACGAAACCACCGCTTGTCGCTCGTTCAAATTTTCCGTGAAGCCGCAAAGTTTCCCATTGATGTAAATCTGATACAGCTTGTCGTCGTGTTCGCTTTGCCAACAGACCAGAACGCTAAGCGGCTCATTGATTGCATTTCCATCGGCTCCAACGCCGACAGATAAAGCATAAGCTCTTACTTTTTCCACACCGCTGCTGATAAGTGCCATAATAAATTCCTCATTCTATGTGTCGATATTTCAAGTAATATCACCACTGCTAGCTGTGTAACTGCCTGCATTGCAGCTTACACTTACAACTGACAAAACTGCCGCCAAACTGACGCTCCGCAGTTTCAAATACGTCAACCCGAACGTCGTCAAACTTTCTGCCGTCATCAATTAAAAGCACACAGACACCGTCATCCATTTTCGTTTCTATCATATCTGTAAGGACATCAAGCCCTTTGCCGCTCGCAGCTCGCAATACCCCTTCTACTTTAATATCCCTGCCGCGGCTGCCAAGGTCAATGCTAGCGACGCCGTCAAGGGCGGCTACGCTTCGCTCAATAATTTGGCGTCGAACACTGCCCGCCTCAAAAATCACATCTTCAATCTTCACTTCACCATCAATCCAAACACGCATAATAATTCTCCTGAAACTAACCGTCCGGTCAGTTTGAATTCTTATTCTCTTGTAAGTTTAATGCTTCCGCCCGCAGCTGTCCTGTCGCCGCTGCCGTCACCGTTAACATCCAGACTTATCCTGCATCTTTCCCTTGCCTTCTCAAAGAGTCTCTGGTAATGCATACTCTTTTTCCAGAATCCATTGTCGCTATCCTCTCTGCTTGCCAGGGTGGCATAGATTCCGGCGATGACTGCGTACACAGAAGCTAGCCTAAGCCCTTCAATGTCGACAATATCATCGGCGTCGAACTCGCTGACTCCGTCGCCGGGGGCAATCCCGAAATACTGTGTCAACTCCAGAAAGACCTGCCTGGCCTGCGGAGCAAAAGTGTTTATTCTGTAAGAGACACAAGAAGCATTTCCGGGCCCATTCGACGAATCATCGCTGTCGGCGCGAATAACCGAAACCGTAAGCTCTGTCTCAGAGTCCACCGAAATGATCTCATAGGCCCCGTCAAGTGTCGCATCGGCATTCCGCAAATAAATGACTCCGCCCGGCTCTGCTCCGGAAACAACAAAATTCTCATTAGCTGCCGTAAATGTAGTATCGTTAACCTCTCCGTC
>JAIPFN010000194.1 GCA_021736615.1 Phycisphaerae bacterium
AGCCTGTGGAGAACTCGCACCCCTTGAAACACTCCACAAAGAATCGCTCGACGAAGCGATAGGCCAGCTCGAACAATTAAAAGACAATCTGATCGGCACAAATATACCGGCAGATTTTACGGAATTCACACAGGGCATAGAAAGCATCCTGCCGTTTGCATTCTTTCCATCTGTTGCCAACGCAATAGAAATGGCAATCCTCAACCTCTTCAAACAGCAAGGCAAATTCAACGATCTCGAAAATATTGCAATACCCGTAAACGCACTCCTGACTGCAAATACGGACAATATATGCGATTCTGCAATAAAGCTCATCGCCGAGGGTTTTACCTCAATAAAAGTAAAAGTCGGTAGAGGGAACTTTGACGAGGAAATCGCAGTCATCAATGAACTATCCGATATAGTAAAGGCAAAAGCAACCCTCCGCCTCGACGCAAACAGAAAATGGTCATTGGATACCGCCCTGGAATCCTGCGGCCAAACCGCATCGCCGGCAATCGAATACATCGAAGAACCCCTAAGCAATATAAACGACATACCGCAATTCACAGAGCGATCAAAAATCCCATTAGCCCTCGATGAAACACTTGTCGAAAAAAATATCGAAGACATAAAGCGGTTCAAAAACATCGCGGCATTCATACTAAAACCGTCACTGCTGGGCGGTTTCAAAAAAACAGCCGATCTAGTAAGATATGCAAAGCAAAATAAAATAACCCCTGTAATAAGCGCCGCCTTCCCGACTTCAGTATCGCTAAAAGCCTATGCAATCTTCGCAGCCAAAATGAATCTCCAGAACATCCCCCAAGGCCTGGACACCCTGAAATTCTTAGCAGGTGACACACAAGAAAACCCGCTAAAAATTTCAAACGGAAAAATTAAACTAACAGAAGCCTTAAGCGCAAGCGCCGGGCTAAACCCCCAAATAGAAACAACATCCCAAAAACTAATAAACGCCGGAATAAAACAAAACGACCGAATCGCAATACAAAGCGAAAACTCCGCCGACTGCGCCGCCCTCATCCTCGCCCTATGGGACATAGGCGCAGTCGCCGTCCCAATAAGCACCCGCTACACACCCCCGCAATTAAAAGAAGCAATCGAAACAGCATCATGCAAAAAAATATTAGGTAGGATGGGCTGCGGACATGCTGATTTCAACATAGAGGATTTCACAAATCTGAACACAAACCAAATCTCTGATTTATCATTCAAAGACTTCAACTTCAATCTCGAATCCGACGCCAGCATAATCTTCACCTCCGCATCGACATCAAAACCAAAAGCCGTCCTCCACACAATAGCAAACCACTACTACAGCGCACTCGGCTCAAACCAAAACATCCCGTTCGAACACGGCGACGCCTGGCTGATGTCCCTGCCGATCTACCACATCAGCGGACTGTCACTGATAATGCGATCGCTGATAGACAAAGCGTCAATCATTTTCCCAAAACCAGATGAATCCATAACCGATGCGATCAGAAATCCAAAGATAACACACATCTCACTCGTCGCCGCCCAGCTGTCAACTCTCCTCGAATCAACCGAGTCAATCAACCGCCTCAAAAAACTAAAAGCAATACTAATCGGCGGCTCAGCAATCCCGCAAAGCCTGATTACTCGATCAATCGAAAATTCTCTGCCGATCTTCACATCCTACGGCTCAACAGAAATGGCCTCGCAAATAACAACTACCGCCCCCGGCGATCTGCAAAACAAAATCGAATCCTCAGGCAAACTCCTTCCCTATAGAAATCTAAAACTAACAGAAGACGGTGAGATACTCGTCAAAGGAAAAACACTTTTTGCCGGCTACGTAAAAAAAGATTCCGTCGAATTGCCCACGGATCCACAGGGCTATTTCCACACAAACGACATCGGATCGCTCGACGCCGAAGGTAATCTAACAGTAACCGGCCGCAAGGACCTGATGTTCATATCGGGCGGAGAAAACATCCATCCACAGCAGATCGAAAGACAAATCGAAAAAATCTCCGGCGTTGAAAGAGCAATAGTAGTTCCCAAAGACGACAAAAAATTCGGCAAAGTCCCCGTCGCATTCGTAAAAATGCAAAAAAACATCCCGCTCAACGTCCCGGCGATCCAAACCGAACTCCAAAAACACCTCGAGTCCTTCAAAATCCCAAAAACAATCCGCCCCTGGCCAAAGGAAATCTCAGAATCCATAAAACCAGATAGAAAAAGTTTCGCCGAATTCCTCTAAATAGTAGGGTGGGCCGTGCCCACGCTGTGAAATTTCACAATTCATTAAACCTGTTCCGAATATAATCCGGCATCTCAATAGACTTGCGGCTCTCCCGGTCCAGCACAGAGTGAATCGTCTTCGCATCGGCAACGACTTCGCCACGCTGGTTCACCAGCCGATACACGAGAGTATACGAGCTTCTGCCGGTACCGCCCAATTCCATCTCGACCCTAATCCGGTCCGAAAGCTCCATCATAGCCCGATAATCAGCCTCGGCATGAACGATCGGCAGTAGATATTTGCCTTCCTTAAGTATCGCCGCGATGTCCAGAAATGACTCATAGCACTCGTGAATAATATCAAAAACGCTCACATAATAAGCGATACCCGCTGAGTCTGTCTGACCGAGTCGAAGCGTAGTTTCGTAAGTATGCATAAAAAATTCCTCATATTAGTAAAAAATACAATTTCCATTTTGAAATCAGAATTTATTTCGTAAGTTATAAGTGTAAGCAATAAGCAATTAGCATGACGACAGAAAACTCTATTATTTATATTATAACCGGATATTAACCCTAGCACTAACACTTTCTTAATGGCTGCGTAAAAGCCAACGCTAAACCCGTTTAAAGGATTAAACACTGCCGTACCTGACAAAATAAGCCCTCAAAAGGGGTATGCAAAAGTCATAAATGGCACAATGCAGGGCAGGGGCTCTTTCAAATGGGCTTCTGCCTTTTTTGTTGTCAAAAAAGGGTACCGTCCGTAGCGTCGGCTTCCAGCCGACAGCTCTAAAAACTAAAAGGTTCCGGAACTAAAAGGCTCCGGGAGGCTCCGGGAGTCTTTTACGGGGGAATAGGCAATTTAGCAGGTATTTTTCAGTAGTACAGCCGCTAAAACTCAAATATCAGTGTTTTTAGGACGGTTTTAGGAAAGACTGTCGCACGCTGCCCGTTGCTCGCTGCACACACACTTGACAAAAGCCTTGCCTTGGTCAATAGTAGCCTTGAATAATCATTCATAAATAATCAATAATCAATTATATCGCTCTTGCTCAACTGTTTCCTGGCCGATAAAAATATGGACAGTTGATAATATTGTTATTAGAATACCGAAATGCTTTTACCAATTAGAACAAGTATACGCCCGCGACAGACACCCTACGCAAATTACGCCCTGATCGCGATAAACATTGTAATTTTTCTCATCAGTTACTGGCCGCACACTGTCCAGATCGCAGGCCGCTACCAACCAGAGATCCTCCGCACATGGGCACAGGCCTTCATGCTATACCCAGACTCACCGGATATCTGGCAGTTCGTCACATACGCCTTCCTCCACGGCTCTTTAATGCACATTTTCGGAAACATGTTCTTTCTGTACCTCTTCGGAAATGCCATAAATGATAAACTGGGCAATGTAGGCTATCTCTGTTTCTACCTCGCCGGAGCCGTTTTCAGCGGCCTCGGCCATTCCTTAATAAGCTCTAACCCCGTTCTCGGTGCCAGCGGAGCCGTCGCAGCCGTCACCGGAGCATTCCTCGTTCTATACCCAAAGGCGATTGTAACTGTCGTGTACTGGTTCTTCTTTATCGGAATGTGGGATCTCCACGCATATCTGATCATCGCCATAAAAATGATCCTAATCGACAATATTCTCTACAGAGGCGGAAACGTAGCGCATGAGGCCCACCTCGCCGGATATGCTTTCGGAATAATAGTAACATTCTTACTGCTCGCTTTCAAACTCCTCCAGGGCGACCATTTAGACTTGTGGTCAATGACAAAACAGTGGAACCGTCGCCGCCGGTTTCGTGAAGTAGCAAATAATGCAGGTCCAGACCAATCCAGAAAATGGGTAAATACAAAAGAAGTAAAGTCATCCGCTCATAACGAAAAAGAGGAGATGATAAACAGCCTCCGCGCAAAGATATCGAACCTCATATACCAGAAAAACCTCCCAGAAGCCGCAAATGCATACCTCGATCTTACCCAGATTGACATTGATCACATTCTACCCCGCCAGCAGCAGCTCGACATCGCAAACCAGCTAATGTCGACCGGAGACTGGAAACAGGCCTCTAAGGCGTATGAATTATTCCTTACCCATTATCAAAACTGCCAGTATTCCGAGCAGGTAGAGTTAATGCTGGGGGTCATATATGCACGCTATCTCCAAAAACCCGAAAAGGCCGTAAAATACCTTAAAGCCGCCAGGCAAAAGATAATCGACCCGGGCCAGAAAAGCATGTGCGACGATGAACTGGATAAACTTGCAAAGAACGGTCACGAATAACCCGTTTGTTTTTGTAAAATCTTCGTTGCCCGTACTAAAACTGTTGACAACTGTCCCAATCAGTGATAACATTTTGATTGATATTATAATTCAGAAATGTTTTTCATTTTCATGGGTTTTTACCTGGAAAAAAAGGGAGAAGCAAAATGTTGTCACGAACTAAATTAATTCTAACGGTTTTCGTTATTTTCAGTATTGTCCTTGCTCTTGGAAATGTCCTCGCAGCTGACCCGCCAAAGACGGCAGTATCTAACGATTCCAATACTTTTCCATACCTCGCTCAGCCCGTCAGCGCAAGTGTAAACATTCGCTCCGGCGGCGGAACCGCATATTATGAATGCGGAAAACTAAAAGCCGGAGAAAACGTCACTGTCGTCGCCGAAGAATTCGGATGGGCAAAGATCGTTCCTCCGAAAGGAAGTTATTCATGGATTGCCAAAAAGTACGTCGACATTGATAAAACAAACCCCAAAGTCGGTATCATAAACGGCGAAGCTGATGAAGTTCGAGTCTGGGTAGGTTCGCCATCCTACGACGCGCTGACATCTTCAAGTACACAGGTAAAGCTAAGTAAGAAAAATTTTGACGTTGTCGAACTGCTCGGAGAGGAAGACCACGATTACCTCAAGATTGCACCGCCTTCGGGAGCATTCCTTTATGTATCGGCTAAAGAACTAAAGTACATCGGACCGGTTGGAACGATACCCGCAAAAGTCAATACGCCTCCAAAGGTAAAGCCCGAAATTAATCTGGAACTCAAAACACCTGTCAAGGTTGACATTGACCCCGTCAAGATTAATCCTGCTCCCATCAAGACTCCGGATGACATCAAAAAGACCGAGTATGCAAAGGCAGAATCGAAATCTCCCGAGGTAATGAAGTTAATCACCTTGTGTCGTGAGATCGCAGATAAGGCAGAAGACGAAAAAGACAAACCTTCTGCCCAGCAGGATTACACTGAGCTTAAAAAAGCTGTCGACCAGATCGCAAACGATCCCAAAGCTGCCCAGGCAAAGGAATATGCCAAGTATCTCCAGAATATGATCAATCGTTACGAACTTGCTTCGATTGCCGATTCGATGATCAAAGAGCAGGATGAAATGCTGAAACAAAATCTCGATGACATCATGAAAAAGCGTGACGATGCTATCGAAGCTGTAAATAGTAAAAATACCGGGCAGTATGTTGTCAAGGGAGTTATCAAACCGTCGAGTGTTTTCAATCAGGGCAAAAAGCGTTACCTTGTAATCGATGACGACAAAAAAATTATTTGCTACGCTATTCCGTCGGCTTCTATCTCCGAAGGCACCCTGAAAAATTATTATAACAAGAAGGTTGCTCTGGAAGGGGAAGTTCAAAAAAATACTTCAGGTTCTGTAGCTCTGGTAAAATTCTCAGCAATAGTACTCGAAGAGTCGATAGAAAAATAAAAATCGCACCTTAACCCCCTGACCCGTCAGGGGGTTTTTTTTACCCCACTCCCCACAATTACTTACCCTTTACCCTTTACCCTTTACCCTTTACCCCTAACCCCTAACCCCTAATCCTTACCCTTCTCTTTGGTCCCGAATATGCCGAATGGTTTGCGGAAAACAGGCAGTAGCGTCGTTTCGATTTCCGGAGTATTGAATGTCCCGCCGACTTTAACTTCTGCAACAGCAGCTCCTAAGCCCCGGGCAGCAGTTTCAAGGAACGATACTTTAGTTTTGGATGGTTTACCGGAAGCATTGAACTTCATCGAGATCGCTCCATCCGAAATATCGATTGAACCGGTCCCTTCCATCCGCATTGATTTTCCGGAAATCTGAATCTTATCCAAAAACAGCGTATTCTTTTCCAGGTAAGATTCGGCAGTTATATCGCTGAAAATATGGTCTGTCGGCTCGTTCAGTTGTGAAGCTGTAATTATCTTTCCAAGCGTTGTCCGCTCGGCGAATTCCATCCCTGATATTTCCATATTAAGCCTGCCGATCCTCGATTGGTCATCTCCGAATATACCCGTAACCCCGAGATAGCCGGTAACTTTTCCTTTGGTGTAATCGTTATTATTCTCGCTATTCGTTTCGGGAGTGACTAAATCATGAAGATCGACCTCCGAGAAAATCGTCTCGACAGAGTAGTTCATCTTTTTGTCTTTAGTGCGTTTCAGCGATAAGCTTCCAAGTACATTTCCATCGTAGCATTCGGCTGTGTACTCCCGGCACAAAAACGAATCGGTTTGATGGTCATACTTAAGTTCTCCGTGAATGTTTTCTACGGATCTGCCTTTGATCATGACCTTTTCTGCAAAAAATTCACCGTTGCCGCCGAGTAGCCCTTCGCCTATTTTATAAGCACCCATTGATTCAAGGGTTCCGTTTATCTCTCCGAGTATGCCGTTGTTTTCAAAGTCAAATTTTTTCAGAGTAAGTTTGCTGCTGAAATCGACAACCTCATTATTTTCGCCGTCGTTTTGATAAGTCATCTCGTCGATGGCAAGGTCAAATCTCCCCGTAGGAGTAATACCTTTGCTAAGAAGCGTCGTGTACCTGGCAAGAATATTTTTCAGTTTGTCGTCGAAATCAATATTCTCCGCCGACAGCGAAAGTTCGCACCTGTTAACTTTGTGTTTGTCCAGGAATATCGTACCGTCAACCGCGATGGTTTTTTTGTTATCTTCATTGCCCGTCTCAGAAACCGGGCTGATTGATTTCATGTTTTCAAGCGTGATCTTATCTTTTTCGACGGTCACTTTCCCGGTAATATTTTCTATCGGGTAAGCAAACTTCGTGTAATTGACACTTCCGCCAAGGCTTTCGATTACGATCTTAAACCCCGGGCAATCCGTCCGCGGATCGGAACTGAGATTTGCCGCCATATTGATCGCACCCTTCAGACGAAGCTTCGATAGAAAATCGTACGAATCGGCAGGCAGTGATTTCAGCCACTCGTCCTGAACCAGAATATTGCTCGCCTTCAAGTCGAGACAGTAGCCCGGTTTCGTATCCGTCGAATCAGCAGGCCATACTTTACCGGTGATATCGACCGTACCGTCCCCGTTCCTGCCCGTCATACTTTTAAGAAACGTCCCCGAAGGAGTCAAAATAGCATCGACATTAACATGACTCAAAGCAATCGGAAAATTCTCATATTTCATCAAAGCGTCTTTAATATTTACTTTGGCGATATACTCAACAGGACGCTCAGCGACCTCGTTCGGGAAAATATCGATAACCGCGTCCGTCCGAGCCGTCATTTCAAAACTGTCGTAAAAACTACGCTGGCTATACGGAAGAGCCGCCTTCAGACGCGAGTCCAGCGGAATATTATCCGCGGTGATTTGAATATTATATCGCGGTCTGCTGCTGCGAATATCCGTTACCTTACCGTTAAGAGTTATCGAACTGTCCGCCGTACCGGATTTTATATTGATGATTTCCACAACTTCCGGGCTTATCGTAAAGCGGCCGGTAATATTTTGCAGGTGATACGGAAAATGCAGGTAGTCCGCCTCCCCTTCAAGTATATCGACCTCAAGCGTTCCGAAGCCTCTAGGCCGATCAGGTCTGCGTATATACTCGTACTTGATCTTCGCCCGTCCCTTAGGCGTAAACGTGTACCAGATACTTTGCTGTTTTTTATTAAGTGCCCGGTACACATCCTTGTCCAGCAGCATGTTGTCGCTGGAGACGATTATATCAGTAGCCCTGAGTCCGTCGACAAGTTTTGTCCCCCCGTTTACCTTAAATACCACATCGTCGTGCTTGCATGTGAGATCCGAAAATTCGCCGCTATCATTGGAAAGATTGATATCCCCTGTAATCTCGCCAAGCCGGTACGGAAATTTCTTATGCTGTATCGAAATATCTTTGCAAGTCGCCGTCCCGGACCACTTGCTTTTGCGAAGTTCTCTCAATTTTCCCGCAGCCTTGAATTTTAAATCGCAAATCCCCTTCGGTTCATAAATCTCCAGGAAATCACGAAGGTGCGGGCCGATATTTTCCAGAACTCCCTCGTCATAAACCAAAGCGTTTACCATGGCTTTGTCGCTAACCTGAATATTCTCGGCATAAACCTGACCGCTGTAAGTACCCTCGCCCCTGTAATCCTCGGCATTCCCGGAAAGAGAAAGCTTGCACTTATCCCCCATCTCCCATTCAAGCTTATTGACCGTTATATCATCGACGCCGAAACCCATATCAAGCCGAAGTTTCCGAACGTTCCATACATTTCCGAATATCGGTTCGGGTCCCGTCGAAAATTTTTCGCTCGTGATTATCAGGTTCCCTGTTTTGCCGGACTCATTCGTCTCAAGCTTGCCCCCGATAGACCCGGAAAGACCCGTAGAAGAAGGGTTGATGTCGAAATTAAAACCAAACGCGTTTTTATTTTCAATCTTCGCGATGGAACCTTTTGTAACGCCGACAGAAATTATCTTTTCAGCAACACCCCCCAAAACCAGGCTAAAACGAACTGTTCCGTTTTTCAGAACTAATGTCGGTACCGACTTCTGATTGTCCCCGCCCTCGCCGGTGTCAACAAGTGCCAGGTTCCAAGAAGAAAGATCCTGGTCGTACCGAAAATCCATATCAAAATCTTCGACAGTCAAACTTTTAAGGCGCGGACGAAGAAATAACAAACTGGAAATCGGAAACTGCGTCGTAATTGTTTCCGCCGTTAATACCGGTGATTCTCCGCTCTCGTCCAGACACGAAGACACCACTACGCCATTCATCCTTGCAAGCCCGTTAAACTGAAAATCGACCGATTCGATCTCAACTTCAGAGCCGGTATGTTTTTCGATCTGATTTATGGCTATCGGAAGTATCAGCTTAGCTGCAACGTGCTTACTAACCGACACGAACAACCACAACGCTGCAAATACGATTAAAAACTTAACCAAGAACTTCTTTTGAATTCGCCTCAATATCTTCAATTCAATTCCCGAATAAATAGTACCCGCCAAAGGCGGTTTCCTCAATTCGTAATTAGTAATTCGTAACTCAAACCGACCTATAAGCAACTAGGTTTTCACGTAAACTTTTACATTTAAGAGGATTACGCAATGTTTATTTTTTGTAAAATAGCCTCGGCCTTCAGGCCGAATCCTTGCCTAATCCCTAAAACCTAATCCCTAAACCCTGCAAACTGACCAAAGGTCAGTTTGACTTTATCGCTTTATCAGCAATATCTCTCCGGCAGTATGCCCCGTCGAATGAGATCATGTCGACCGCTTTGTATGCAAGCTCTTTCGCTTCTGCGACAGTATCGCCCAGCGCCGTCACTCCCAGCACTCGCCCGCCTGCCGTCACAATATCATCGCCGTCTCTCGCCGTCCCCGCATGGAATACCATAACTCCGTCAAGTTTGCCCGCCTCTTCAAGTCCGCTTATCTTTTTACCTTTCTCGTAGTCGCCCGGATACCCGCCCGAAGACATCACCACGCAAACCGCCGCCCGCTCGTCCCATTCCAGCAGAACCTCATCCAGGTTGCCGTTGCACGTCGCCAGCATCGCTTCCATCAGATCGCTTTTCAGTCGCATCAGTATCGGCTGCGTTTCCGGATCGCCGAACCTGACATTATATTCCAGCACCCGAGGCCCGCCTTTTGTAACCATGATCCCCGCGTAAAGGATTCCCCTGAACGTCGCCCCTTCCCGGTTCATCCCGTCGATAGTCGGCACCAGCACTTCAGCCGAGATTTGATCCATCAGCTTATCGGTTACAATAGGCGCCGGGCTATAAGCCCCCATTCCGCCGGTATTTGGTCCCGTGTCACCTTCGCCGATAGGCTTGTGGTCCTGTGAAGTTTCCATCACGTAGATATTTTTGCCGTCGACAAACGCCAGTATTGACGCTTCTTCGCCGAGCAGTTTTTCCTCGACGATCAGCTTCGCCCCGGCCTCGCCGAACATATTGTCGCACATGATCTTTTCTGCCGCCAGTATCCCGTCAGCCGGTTCATCGCACACGAACACGCCTTTGCCCTTGGCAAGTCCCGCCGCTTTGATGACTACCGCTTCGTCGCGGCTTGCGATATACGACTTGGCATCCCGGAAATTGTCGAATGTCCGGCTTTCAGCTGTCGGTATCGAGTTGGCACGCATAATCTCTTTGGCGAACGCCTTGTCCGCTTCTAATTGTGCTGCCGCTCCGGTCGGACCGAAAGCTTTGATCCCTGCCGCCTCGAACGCGTCGACTATACCCGCCGCGAGCGGATCTTCCGGACCGATCACCGCCAGCCCAACATCCTTGCTCTGAGCAAATTTAACCAAAGCTTCGATGTCATTAACGTCTATATCAACATTTTTCCCATACTCAGCCGTTCCCGGATTACCCGGAGCCGTATAAAGTTTATCGAGTTTAGATGATTGAGCAAGTTTCCACGCGATAGCGTGTTCACGTCCGCCGCTGCCGACAAGTAATACATTCATGACAAATCCCTTTTAAAAGACCTAATAAAATCCTTTTCACGCCACCCAAACAAATATTATACCCCAAACCCCAAAAAACGTCAATAAAATAGTTTCCGCCGAAGGCGGTTAGTAAGCGAGTATATTTAGTGGCAAATTAATCCGGCTTTAAAGAACCGTAA
>JAIPFN010000195.1 GCA_021736615.1 Phycisphaerae bacterium
GTCATCAAAACCTGTTGTCAGCTGCTTTAGGTTCTGGCGGATATTCGCCGCCTGCTTTTCGATCTTTAAACCGTGCAGCCCCATCACTATAGTCATCAGGTACGCATATAACAGATTCGGCGAGACGGGGATCACCTTTTTATCCAGAGCATATTTCAGCAGGTCCGTTTTGTCGGCGGGCAGATTGATGATCGTTTCATAATAAACATTCTCAGCGGGTATATACATCAGTGCAAAGTCAAGCGTTCCCTCGACGGGCAAAATATAATTGTCTGCGATCTTGTCAATATGTTTGGTAACGTCCCGCTGGAACTGCCTTCGCAATTTCGTACGTTCGTCGTCGGTGTCTGCACTGTTTAGCTGTTCGAAAGAAGGCAGCGGAAACTTTGCATCTATGGGAACATTGAAGTCCGGCAGCTGAACGAGTGCGTCAACGATCTTTCCATTTTTAAAAGTATATTGAAGCCTAAAGCTATTTGCCGGTAGGATTTCGCTAAGCAGATTTTCCAAAGACCTCTCTCCAAGCTGGCCGCGAAGCTTTGGACTTTTTAGTATATCCTGCAATTTGCGTACATCAGTTCCCAGATTGACCATCTGGTCGCTGGAACCTTTCAGCTCGCCAAGCTGCTTGTGCAGTTTATTCAAAGTCTCCTGGCTGGACCTGACGTACTGGCTGATGTCCTTTTGTCCGGACTGTAAATTTTTCTCAAGGGCCTCGGTAGATTTTTCCTGTGACCCCTTAATCGTTTCGATCTGATTTTGCAAAAGCATTATCGACGCCGACTGGGCGGACAGATCGCGGCGGCTTTGCGAATTATTAGATATAAGAATCGCAAGCAGGATCAGCGCACCGACCAGAAGTATCGCAACTATTGTTAACAGTACTGTTGTCATCATTTTTTTCCCTTTCAGTGCCCGCCAGTATAACCTGATACGGCCCGGCGGTCAATGAGATTATGGCAGTCGATAGAAACAAAAGCGTCAGAGCACAAGCTCTCCGAATTAGCGTTTTTTCTATTGATAATCCAATCTAATCCAAATACCCGACTTACGACTCACGACTTACGACTCACGAAATATTTTCTAAAATTATTGAAAAAAGCATTAAATTCGGTAAAGAAATTTTAATCCCTGTGCCGAATGGTATTGCCGAACGCGGCTTGCAAAGTGGGGCAAGCGAGATTCGAGTCGGACTAATAAGTCATTCGGAAATTTCTAAGTAGAACAGCTTCCGCAGTAGGCGGTTTCCAAAATTTGACATTAAGTTGTTAATCACTTTTTGAAAGGAGTACGTAAAATGAAGGTTGGAAAATTATTCATGACGGGGTCCCTGGTTTTTTGCCTGGGACTTAGCATAATGCTTAGCGGTTGTTCCGGTGACGGCGGCGGGGCGAGGCTTGATACGGATAACAATATGATAGAGACCCAGCAGGTTGCCTGCGATACTGTCGAGGTGTCCAGGTACATGCAGTACTATCCCGTATCGAGTGACGCCGGCAAGGCGGTCAGTCTTGAAAAGTTCGCTCCCAAAACGATCAAGGCCGATTCGCCGTTCGATTACGATCTCAAAGTGACCAATATGACAGATTCGACCATTACAAATGTCGTCGTCGCCGATAAGGTCGCCACTGAGATGGTCTTTGTCGAGTCGTCTATCCCTATGCAGCGGGTTTCGGATAACCAGGTGCAATGGGCAGTCGGCAGTTTGGAACCGAAAGCTTCGGCGCAGATAAAGTCCAGGGCCGTCGTAAACGGCACCGATTCTGTAATGAGTTGTGCGCAGGTTTTCTATGACTGTCCGGTTTGTGCGAAAATAACGATACTTAAGACCGACCTGAAACTTTCGATGTCCGCACCGAAAGAGGTAATGTCCTGCGACAGGATCGAGCTTAAATACAAGGTCGTCAACTACGGCACGGCTGCCGCGTGCGACATCGTTATTAAAGAGACCCTGCCGGACGGACTTATGACCTCAGACGGAAAGGATGTCTTTGAGTTTACGCTTGCCTCGCTGGATCCGGGAGAAACCTGGGAGTTTTCAAAAATGGTCGACCCGCTCAAAACCGGTAAGTTTGTCAGCAAGGCGGTTCTTTCGTCTTCATCGGTTGACTCGCTCGAATCGAACGCGGTCGAGATAAATGTCGTCGAGCCTGTTATTTCGCTAAAAGAGTCTACTCCGGAAAGCAAACCCTTGGAGGTAGGCAGGATATTTGAGTATGTTCTCAGCAACGACGGACATGTAACCGCGTCAAACGCTATGATTGTTGCAATGCTTCCGGAAGGAGTGGTGTTGACCAGTGCCACAGACAACGGCAAGGTTTCCGAAGAGGATCCGCGGCTTGTGTCGTGGAAACTTGGCGATCTTAAACCCAATGCTTCAAAGAAAGTGACAATGGTAATAGACGGTCAGGGCGAGATCGTCATCAATCCTCAGGCAGTGGCCAAAGCTAGCTGCTCCCAGGCAGTCGCGGCAACTCCTCTGCCCGAGCTTAAGGAACTTTTATCCGTGTCGCTGTATAAACCGCTGGTCCCCGAATAAAATGACGATGCGCGGCTCGCGAGCCTTCTGCTTTGAAAAAACCGCCCGCGAAGGATCGCCAGGCAATGCAACCTGATTGACGCTCGCGAAACAACCGCAGGACTATGAAAGCTTTCTATACACAAAAACCGGCATGGTCGATGTCATGCCGGTTTTTGCTGCGCAACAAAAGCCTGACTTTGTAGCCGCAGCCTCTTGCCTCTTGCCTTTCGCACCTTTCGCACCTTTCACACTTTTCACACTTCAGCCTTCTGCCTGTCATCTCTACAACCCTTACAGACGTTAACTTCACTAGTCCTTAGGGTTAGGAATTTCATTTTTTTTCGATTTCTGTAATAAAATATTCGTATAGTTCTTAAGTGGTATCCGCTGCTAGCCGATAGTTCGGTTGCGGCTTAGAAGTGGGTAGGCCGCTAAAAGGATGGGCCCGGGGGGTTTCAAGAAAGAGACTCCGGCTGTTAATATAATAGATACGACAGGATTGAGTTTAATGAAAGGGCGGACATGGCTAAGAAGAAATATCATTAAGAAAAATGTGTGTTGTGCTATTGTTAATATTTAACAAGTAAAAATCCTGAGTAATCCCGAAACGCACTGTTCTTATGAATTAAATAACCAAAGCGGGTTATTCAGGGAAAAAATTCAAATCTGATGTTTTTTAATTTTGTTTAGGGGGTATGTACTATGAAACTCAAGAATACAATTTTTACGATCTCAATTATGGCAGGCGTTTTCATTGCCGGGTGCGGTTGTCCGGCTCAGAAGCAGGCTGCCATGCCGCCGGACCCCGGTCTTTGCGCTGCTCCGGGAGTGGTCGCCTCGACGATGCAGTATCCGGTAAGCGATGCCCAGGGACGGGCAATCCATCTGTCGAAACTGACACCGACGCAGGTTATTGTTAACGAACCGTTTGATTATAAGATCAAGGTTCAAAATCTCACAAACCAGAAATTGCTCGATGTAGTGGTAACCGACGCCAAACCTGACAATATGACCATTAACAGCTCGGATCCGGATATGCAGATTGTCGAAGGAAAGGTCATGTGGGATCTTGGAACTCTTGCCCCGCACGAGTCAAGGACCATTAGCGTAAGTGCAGTTGCTTCCGATATGGAGTCTATTACCACCTGTGCGGAAGTAACGTTTAAGACACCAACGTGCGCACAGATAGACATCGTAAGGCCGCAGTTGAGACTTTCCAAGATGGCACCTTCGGATTTAATTAAGTGCGACAGGATCGCCTTGTCTTACATCCTGACAAACGAAGGTTCCGCCGCTGCCTGTAATGTCGTCATCGAAGACCAGTTGCCCGAGGGCATGATGACTTCGACCGGTGACAACGTCGTCAGCTTTAATGTCGACAGTATCGGTCCCGGAGAATCGCAGCAGTACGAGGCCATCGTCGATGCTTCCAGCACGGGCTTCTTTGCAAGCAGCGCTACAGCAACTTCCGTTAGCAGCGGCACTGTAACTTCAAATACCACCGAGACTACGATTAGTCAGCCCATGCTCGCGATCCAGGAAACATGTCCCGCAGCTAAGTTTATCGGTAAGTCTCTTACGTATGAAATCACCGTCAGCAATACCGGTGACGGAGTCGCCAAGGATACCGTGATCGTAGCGACTATTCCCGAAAACACACAGTTCAAGAAATCTTCCGGAGGCGGCATGTATACTCATGCTTCACCTGGCGTTGTAACGTGGAAGATCGGCGATCTGGAACCCGGGGAAACAAGGGATGTCACTATGAAATTGCAGCTCGACGAACCGGGAACACTGTTTACTATGGCTACCGCAAAGGCGTTCTGTGCAGAGACCGCTTCGGATTCATGCAGGACAGAACTTGTGGGCATTCCGGCTATATTGCTCGAAGTTGTCGACATATCCGACCCGATCGAAATCGGCGGCATTGAAACATATATAATCACAGTAACCAATCAGGGAAGTGCCGATGACACCAACATTGTAATAAACGCTTTGCTTGAAGACACCATGGAATATGTCTCATCCAGCGGACCTACCAGGGCCACTGCTTCCGGAAATAAAATCGTCTTCGATCCGCTTTCATCGCTGGCAAAGGGAGCACAGGCAAGCTGGAAAGTTAACGTAAAGGCTATCGGAGAAGGTGACGTACGCTTTAGGGCAACGATGGACACCGACGAATTGGGACGCGTAGTACTGGAGACAGAGGCTACCAGATTCTACCAGGATTTTGATCAGGATTATGAATAGGCCTGGGCCTTAGCGGTACACTCGTTAAATGCGTCAAAGGCTGCAAACCCTGTAGAGTCGGCAGAATCGATAGTCTCTAACAATGAGGGTAGATAGCAAACCAGGCGGCTGCGTGCAATCAAAAATGCATGCAGCCGCCTTATTGAATATTCGGTTTTGAAAACGTAACAAAATATCCGAACCTTATTGATGTATTTGCGTACTTCAGGAAACGAAGGGTTTATTCCTTTAACGTAATCCTTCTAGAACCGTAACTGTCTCCATGCCGTTCTGGCATGGAATAATTTCTTTAGTTTAGATTATTGGCTTACAATAACCAATAACCAATAATCAATAATCAATCGAAAGGGCCTATGTTGTCTATAGAAAAAAGAAAATTTGGTATTTGCGTTGTTGTATTATTGTTAACCTTTCTGGTTTGCGTAACAGCCGGCGCAAAATCGTCAGATTCACGGACCGCTCCCGAGATAACCGTTCGTCAGTGGATGACAGATGATCCGCCCGACGTCAAAAATCTTCAGGGTCGTGTTTATGTCGTTGATTTCTGGGCAACATGGTGCCATTCCTGTGTTGAGGGGATGGAAGAACTCAATAAGATCAATGACAAATACAGCCAACGCGGTTTGGTGTTTTTGTCGCTTTGCCAGGACAAGTCGCCCGATACTATTACCCAGATGATCGATGAAAAGAACATCAATTTCCACGTCGCCATCGATTACGGCACAGCCGACTGGTACGAGGTAAAGTACTACCCAACCGTCGCCGTCGTCAATCACGAAGGCAGGATCGTATGGCAAGGCAAGCCCTGGGACAGTAAGTTTGTCAAATCGATAGAAAAGGCCATAGCTGCCGCACCTGCTCAGAATCTGCCAACACCAGGATACGCAAAAAACGCGAAATAATAAGTTGGATGTAGAATCATAAAAAGGGATCGGTCAAGCGGCCGGTCCTTTTTTTTGACCACAAACGCTTGATTTAATGCCCGTTATCAATTAGAATCCCGGTATGTCGATTCCGGTACTTATTACTTTTGTTATATATTTCGTAGCACTTGTGGCGATTGGTTTGTATTTTTGCAGCAAGTCTTCGAGTATAGACGATTACCTGCTTGGCGGCAGGGCGATGGGATCGTGGGTTACGGCCTTGTCCGCACAGGCCAGTGATATGAGCGGCTGGCTGCTGATGGGATTGCCCGGTGCGATCTATATTGGCGGTTTAGGAAATTCATGGATCGCTATCGGTCTTTTTATAGGGACGGTTTTTAACTGGGCCCTGATCTCGGCACCGCTGCGTATATATACCGAAAAGGTCGACGCGATTACTTTGCCCTGTTTTTTCGAGGCTCGCTTTAAGGATCCTACCGGTTTACTGCGGACGGTATCTGCGATAATTATTTTGATCTTTTTTACGATCTACGCATCTTCCGGTCTTGTTGCAGCCGGCAAACTTTTTAATTCTATCTTCGGCATCAACTACCATACAGCCGTTATAATCGGCGGCGTAGTCATCATTCTGTATACTTTCTTGGGCGGTTTCCTTGCAGTTTGCTGGACCGATCTTTTCCAGGGTATGCTGATGGTTATAGCGATAATCGTAGTTCCGTTGCTGGGTTTAAAGAATATCGGAGGCTTGCAGGTAGTTACCGAACAGATGGACGCACGGGGCATAACCGCCGGTCTTTTTGATACGGGCAGTAAATACCCTGCTCTTGCGATATTTTCTACGATGGCATGGGGATTGGGGTATTTCGGTCAGCCGCATATTCTTACGAGATTTATGAGCGTAAAGTCGATACCCAAACTCCGTCAGGCCTCCGTTATAGCTGTCGTCTGGGTGTTTGTTTCGCTTGTTGGGGCGATATTCGTAGGCACTGTCGCTATAGGTATGTTCAAAACCCTCGAAAGCGGCCAGGAGGAAAAAGTTTTCATTTTCATGATCAAAGGACTTTTTAATCCCTGGGTCGGCGGGATCATGCTTGCTGCGATTCTTTCGGCGATAATGTCGACAATCGATTCCCAGCTTCTGGTTTCTTCATCGGCGCTTACAGAGGATTTCTATCAAAAGGTCATCAAGAAGAATGCGTCGGAAAAAGAGGTTGTTTTGATCGGCAGGATATGCGTGATTATCATCTCGACTATCGCACTGGTTCTTGCCATGGACGAAAACAGTTCGATCCTCGGCATCGTCTCGTATGCGTGGGGAGGCCTCGGAGCCGCTTTCGGACCGGTGGTCTTTTTTGCTTTGTTCAGCAAAAAGACAACATGGTTTTCCGCTCTTGCCGGTATGGTCGCCGGAACCGTCGTGCTGGTATTGTGGCAAAGACTTGGCTATGGCGGGGTGCTCTACGAGATAGTCCCCGGCTTCGCCGCCAATTGCCTTGTGATCTGGACAGTAAACACATTCGCACCCCAGCTAGATCCGCAAGTAATTAAAACATTCAAAG
The DNA here is from genome assembly GCA_021736615.1 of Phycisphaerae bacterium. Next base: position 7,215 of record JAIPFN010000195.1, read on the forward strand.
AAGTCAAAAACCAACTGAAGTGATAGTTCTTATTCTACCACCGGCAGTTCGTTCCAGCATGTCGTATATCGTTTTGACCGATGCTCGAATTTTGTCAGCCACGGTTGATCAAACCCTTCCGCCGCCCACGTTACCGGCTTACCCATCTTTTTATTTATCGTATCGATAGTCCGCATAAGCTCATTCAGTTTGCTTTGATCGGTTTTGTCGAAAAGTGTCCGCTGCACCTTTTTCTCGTCGACCAGATCGCCAAGCATCACACCTGCTTTTTTAAACTTCGCCCCGTCACGGAAGATCATCTCTACAGACTGCATCGCGTTCACCAGCATCTGGGAGGTGTCTATCGTCGCCGCCGGAAAGCTCGTCGTATGCGCATTGTAATACCGGTTGTTTTTGTCGAATCGGTTCGTCATCGCAAACACCGTTATCGACCCGGCCGCAAGTTTCTGGCACCGAAGCTTTTCAGCGGCACGTGCGATATACTTGGCGACGGCATGTTGTAATTGTTCGCAGGACGTGATCTCCTTGCCGAACGACCGCGAAACCGTAATAGCCTTTTGCGGGGCAGGCTGTTCTTCCAGGCTGTGGCAGCAAACCCCGCGCAATTCCAAAACAGTCCGCTCGCCGGTAACCCCGAACGTCTTTTTCACCCAGCCGATATCGGTATCTCTAAATTGCAGTGCAGTCTGTATGCCTACGTCGTTAAGTTTCTTAGCGGTCTTTCGTCCCACTCCCCATATATCCACGACGTCTGTCCTTTCCAGAGCCGTATCGATATGCGGCGAGTCCACCAGGTCCAGCACGCCGTCTGCTTTTTCGGATTTCTTGGCAAGCCGGTTCGCCACCTTCGCCAGCGTCTTTGTGTTGGCAATGCCGATAGAAACCCCCATCCCCGTCCATTTGGCGACGGTATTTCGTATCTCCCTGCCATATTCGGTAAGATTCTGCGTAAACCCTGCAAGGTTCAAAAACGCCTCGTCAATCGAGTAAATCTCCATCTCCGGCGTAAAATTGCCAAGCGTCTCCATCACCCGCGCAGACATGTTGGCATAAAGCGTATAGTTCGACGAAAAGACAACAACATTATTATTTTCGATAATGGATTTCGCCTTAAAGAACGGCGTCCCCATACCGATACCCAGTGCCTTAGCCTCGTTGGACCGGGCAACAATACACCCGTCATTATTAGAAAGCACAACGACAGCTCGCCCCTTTAGGGCAGGATTAAAAACCCGCTCACAAGAAGCATAAAAATTGTTACAGTCAACTAAAGCGTATATCTCTCTCATAGACGGTGAAACCTAACGAGTATTAACTTCATCATTGAACATCCAATAACGAACAAGGAATAACCAATAACCAAATAAAAGCAGTCAGCCGGTAGGGTGTGCTTCAGCACACGCAGAAAAAGTATTCAGTTATTTCCAAAAGTCGTCGTCTTTCTGTTTTCGCTGCTTTATATAAGCACTGGCAAAGGGAAGTTGGTCTTTGTATTTCTCTAGAAATTCCTTGTGTTCCTGTACTTTTGCCATTCTAGATAGTATCTTATTGGACAGTCCTTTTTTACCTGTTTCAAATGCCATATTATAAAACATAAGAGCTTCCTCAAGATCTCCTTTGTCTTGGCATACATGTCCAAGATAAGCGTATAGCTGCGCGCTTTTTGATTTTCGTTTGGCACTTAACTTCAGGGCTTGCCTAAGCGTTTCTTCAGCCAGTACGTATTCATTTTCCCAATAATAGCATACTCCAAGGCTTCCAAGGATTTTGGGCCGTTGTTCTCTCATGCATTCAATGTTAAGTATAGATTTGTAATCATCTATTGCTCCCTTACGTTTGTCATCGTCCAAAGAGCGGTGGATTGCTCTTAGATTCAGAAAGAATCCACGTCGGAATTCTTTCTTGAATAATAGATTCCAAAATATCTTAGTAATAGTCATAAGCAATGCAGGTTCGGTTTAATTGGTTATTCGATATTCCTTGTTGGATATTGGATATTCGTTTTTTTTCTTACTCCTTCATAGCTCATGTATAACGTTTGTCACAACGCCCCAGACCTCGAACTCCATATTGCCTTCAATCTTCCGGGCGTTGTAGTTTTTGTTTTCCGGTACGAGTGTGATTTTGCCCCCGCGAATTCGAATTCGTTTGACCGTAAGTTCTCCGTCAAGGGCGGCGATGATCACGTTATTATTTTTCGGTTCCAGCGACCGGTCGACTACCAGCAGATCCCCCGAGTGAATCCCCGCACCTACCATCGAATCGCCCGTAACCCGCACAAAGAACGTCGCAGGCGGATTCTTGATAAGATGCCGGTTAAGATCAAGTTTACCCTCTTCATAATCGGCAGCAGGCGAAGGGAACCCCGCCGAAACCGTAGCCGAAAAGATAGACTGCTTGCGTTTGGTCGATATGTCAGGCCTGGAAACTATTTTAGCTGTTGTATTCATATCGGCCATTATAATGTAAATTGAGGCAAAGGGAAATGAATTTTTAGAGGTTCCCTTAATCTTAGATGTGCTCGTTGCCCAACAAAGCTTAAGTAAGGGTGGATCGGTCACTCCGTGCCCGATGGCTGGTGCTGAACATCCAAGTCATTGAGATTGCTGCCTGTCACGATGAATAAATTCTGAAACAAATTACCGGAAACAATAGTAGATAAATAAGTTACGTATGTCTAATAATTGGCAGGGTAAGAAAAATGAAGAATGAAATATTTCAGAGTATTAAGATGTTTCTTTGCCTTTTGCTTGTCGCAGGTTTGGCGGTTTTTGCACCGGCAAAGGAGAAATCCCAAAATACAGAAAAGCAAGGCGCCGATTTGCTGCTTGATGATTTCGGGGATTCGTCGCCGGATGGCTCACCAATGCGCCAATGGCAGTTTGTCGCCGATACCGTTATGGGCGGCAAATCAACCGGTTCAATGGAGATGGTCAGCTATGACGAAAAGAAATGCCTGCGTATGACTGGAGACGTATCGCTTGAAAATAACGGCGGATTCATTCAGTGTCGCAGCTTCCTCAAGGACGGCCGAAAGATGTTCGATGCAAGCGATTTCGACGGTATTAAGCTCATGGTCAAGGGTAACGGCCACAAATACGCCGTTCATCTGCGTACCAGCCGAACCTGGCTGCCATGGCAGTATTACGAGGTCAAATTCGATACGAGCGGCGATTGGCAGGAAATTCTTGTACCATTCGATAAATTTAAACCTTATAGTTTGAAAAAAGCATTAAATAAGGGTAAAATAAAGAGTATTGCCATAGTTGCCATCGGCGAAAAGATCAAGGCCGACATTTATGTCGACCAGGTATCGCTGTATTAGACGGCATCGGTGCAATAGTTTTTGTGAATTAAATTTTGATTGGTTTAACGATGACTATTAAGTCAGGATTGAAATGTTTTTTGTGGCTGGTGGTTTGTGCCTCCATTGTAGTTGGTGCAGATTCCAAAGATAAAAAGGCCGCCGATCTGCTGATCGACGATTTCGGTGACGCCGCGAAAAAGCCAAAACCCCTTAAGGAATGGGAGTTTGTAACAGATGATGTTATGAAGGGTACTTCAACCGGTAAGATGGAAATGGTCAGCTATGAGGGTAGAAACTGTCTTCACATGACCGGCGACGTTACTCTTAAACAGTGCGGTTTTATTCATTCCGGCAACGACATGAAGGTTAAAGGCAAATATTTTGACGCCGGCGATCTGGACGGAGTCCTGCTGCAGTTTAAGGGCGATGGCAAGACGTACGCCGTGCACATTCGCACAAAAAGTACCTGGTTGCCCTGGCAGCGGTACCAGGCCAAGTTTAAGACGACCGGAAAATGGCAGACGATCAAAATACCATTCTCGAAGTTCAAACCGCT